>NZ_JBDJLK010000097.1:0-19641 GCF_039673335.1 Pseudomonas sp. TWI929 | reverse complement strand
GCACCTACCGGTAAACCACCCAAACCAAGATTTGTGGCGTACCTGTAGGAGCGGGTTTACCCGCGAAAGGGGCGGCACAGGCAGCGCAAACCTCCAAGCCCGCCACTGCTCCAAGCAACACCCTGTAAACGGCCCGGACCACGTTCCGGGCCGTTTTCATTTAAAGTTCAGGGTCTTGCCAACGTCAGGCAAAGGTAAACCTCTGGTAAAGGCCCTTTGCTAAAACGATGCCAGTGCTTATCGTTCACCCTCCCCATGCCGTCACTCCGAACAAGGTTCGTTCAACCCATGCAAGCGTCCAATTCCCGTTCCCCTCGTCGCTGGCTCTTTGGCCTGCTGATCCTGCTGCTGGTGGCCCTGTTGGCCTGGTGGCTGTGGCCCGCAGCGGCGCCTGTGCATAAAGAGGCCAGTGGCGGGCGCGGTGGCAAGGGCATGGGTATGGGCATGGGTGGCCGCCCTGGCTTCGGCGGCTCCAGCGACCCGGTACCGGTGCGCGTCGAGCCGGTGCGGGTGGGCGACTTCCCGCTGTACTACAAGGCCTTGGGTACGGTCACTGCGACCAATACCGTGAACGTACGCAGCCGCGTGGCTGGCGAGCTGGTAAAGATCCACTTCAAGGAAGGCCAGCAGGTCAAGGCCGGCGATTTGCTGGCGGAAATCGACCCGCGCCCCTACCGCATCGCCCTGCAGCAGGCCGAAGGCACCCTGGCGCAGAACCAGGCGCAGCTGAAAAACGCCCAGGTCGACCTGGCCCGCTATAAAGGCCTGTACGCCGAAGACAGTATTGCCAAGCAAACCCTCGACACCGCCGAAGCCCAGGTGGCGCAGTTCCAGGGGCTGGTCAAGACCAACCAGGCGCAGGTCAACGATGCCCGCCTGAACCTCGACTTCACTCAAATCCGCGCGCCGATCAACGGCCGCGTGGGCCTGCGCCAGCTCGACCTGGGCAACCTGGTGGCTGCCAACGACACCACCGCACTGGTGGTGATCACCCAGACCGAACCGATCAACGTGGCCTTCACCCTGCCGGAAACCGAGCTGAGCACGGTGCTGCAGCGCTACCGCAGCGGTGCCAGCCTGCCGGTCGAGGCCTGGGACCGCAGTGACAGCAAGCTGCAGTCCACCGGCGTGCTGGGCAGCATCGACAACCAGATCGACACCACCACCGGCACCCTCAAGTTCAAGGGCCGCTTCGAGAACAAGGACCTGGCCCTGTTCCCCAACCAGTTCGTCAACGTGCGCTTGCTGGCCGACACCCTCAAGCAGGTGACCATGGCCCCGGCAGCGGCCATCCAGTTTGGCAATGACGGCAGCTTCGCCTACGTGGTCAACGCCGAGAGCAAGGTGAACGTGCGCAAGCTCAAGGTGGGCGCCAGCGATGGGCAGAACAGCGTGATCCTCGAAGGCCTGGCCGTCGGCGACCGCCTGGTGCTGGAGGGTACCGACCGCCTGCGCGAAGGCACCAAGGTGGAAGTGGTCGAAGACAGCTCGCAAGTGCCGACCACCCCCGGCCAGCACCTGCAAGGCCAGGAAGCCAAGGGTTCGGCGCAAAATGGTGAAGCACAGCCCGGTAAAGCAGCAGGCAAGGCGGGCGCATGAACCTCTCGCGTCTGTTCATCCTGCGGCCGGTCGCCACCACGCTGAGCATGCTGGCCATCGTCCTGGCCGGCCTGATCGCCTACAAGTTGCTGCCGGTTTCCGCACTGCCGCAGGTGGATTACCCGACCATCCGGGTCATGACCCTGTACCCCGGCGCCAGCCCGCAGGTCATGACCAGCGCCGTCACCGCGCCGCTGGAGCGCCAGTTCGGCCAGATGCCGGGCCTGGAGCAGATGGCTTCGACCAGTTCCGGTGGCGCTTCGGTGCTGACCCTGCGCTTCAACCTCGACATGAACATGGACGTTGCCGAGCAACAGGTACAAGCCGCGATCAACGCCGCCAGCAACCTGCTGCCCAGCGACCTGCCAGCACCGCCGGTGTACAACAAGGTCAACCCGGCCGACACCCCGGTGCTGACCCTGGCCATTTCCAGCAAGACCATGCCGTTGCCCAAGCTCAACGACCTGGTCGACACCCGCGTAGCGCAGAAACTCGCGCAGATCAGCGGTGTGGGCATGGTCAGCATCGCCGGCGGCCAGCGCCAGGCGGTACGCATCAAGGTCAACGTCGATGCCCTGGCCGCCAATGGCCTGAACCTGGATGACGTGCGCACGCTGATTGGTGCCTCCAACGTCAACCAGCCCAAGGGCAACTTCGACGGCCCCACCCGGGTATCGATGCTCGATGCCAACGACCAGCTGCGCTCGCCCGAGGAATACGCCAACCTGATCCTGGCCTATACCAATGGTGCACCGCTGCGCCTGAAGGACGTCGCCGAAATCGTCGACGGCGCCGAAAACGAACGCCTGGCCGCCTGGGCCAACGAAAACCACGCGGTGCTGCTGAACATCCAGCGCCAGCCTGGCGCCAACGTCATCGAAGTGGTTGACCGCATCAAGGACCTGTTGCCGTCGATCACCGATAACCTGCCGGCCGGCCTGGATGTGTCGGTGCTGACCGACCGCACCCAGACCATCCGCGCCGCAGTCAAGGACGTACAGCACGAACTGCTGATCGCCATCGCCCTGGTGGTGATGGTCACCTTCGTTTTCCTGCGCCGCTTCAGCGCCACCATCATCCCGTCGGTTGCCGTGCCACTGTCGTTGATCGGCACCTTTGGCGTGATGTACCTGGCCGGCTTCTCGGTCAACAACCTCACGCTGATGGCCCTGACCATCGCCACCGGTTTCGTGGTCGACGATGCCATCGTCATGCTGGAGAACATTTCCCGGCACATCGAGGAGGGCGAGACGCCCATGCAGGCAGCGCTCAAGGGCGCCCGGCAAATCGGCTTCACCCTGATCTCGCTGACCTTCTCGCTGATCGCGGTACTGATCCCGCTGCTGTTCATGGCCGATGTGGTCGGCCGCCTGTTCCGCGAGTTCGCCATCACCCTGGCGGTGGCCATCCTGATTTCCCTGGTGGTGTCGCTGACCCTGACGCCGATGATGTGCGCGCGCCTGCTCAAACGTGAGCCCAAGGAAGAGGAGCAGGGCCGTTTCTACCGCGCCAGTGGCGCCTGGATCGACTGGCTGATCAAGCACTACGGCAGTGCCCTGCAGTGGGTACTCAAGCGCCAGCCGCTGACCCTGCTGGTGGCCGTGGCCAGCCTGGCGCTGACCGTGTTCCTGTACATGGTGGTGCCCAAGGGCTTCTTCCCGGTGCAGGACACCGGGGTGATCCAGGGCATTTCCGAAGCGCCGCAGTCCACCTCGTTCGCCGCCATGAGTGAACGCCAGCAGGCCCTGAGCAAGGTGATCCTGCAGGACCCGGCGGTACAGAGCCTGTCGTCCTACATTGGTGTCGATGGCGACAACGCCACGCTCAACAGCGGCCGCCTGCTGATCAACCTGAAGCCGCACGGCGAGCGCGATGTCACCGCCAGCGAAGTGATCAGCCGCCTGCAGCCGCAGGTTGACCGGCTGGTGGGTATCCGCCTGTTCATGCAGCCGGTGCAAGACCTGAGCATCGAAGACCGGGTCAGCCGCACCCAGTACCAGTTCAGCTTGTCGTCGCCAGATGCCGACCTGCTGGCGCAGTGGAGCGGCAAGCTGGTGCAGGCGCTGCAGCAGCGCCCGGAACTGGCCGACGTGGCCAGCGACCTGCAGGACAAGGGCCTGCAGGTGTTCCTGGTGATCGACCGCGATATGGCCAGCCGCTTAGGCATAACCGTGTCGCAGATCACCAACGCCCTGTATGACGCCTTTGGCCAGCGGCAAATCTCCACCATCTACACCCAGGCCAGCCAGTACCGCGTGGTGCTGCAGTCGAAGGATGCGGCAGTCATTGGCCCGCAGGCGCTGGAATCGATCCATGTCAAGGCGACCGATGGTGGCCAGGTGCGCCTGTCGGCCCTGGCGCGCATCGAACAGCGCCAGGCCCAGTTGGCCATTTCCCACATCGGCCAGTTCCCGGCGGTAACCCTGTCGTTCAACCTGGCCCACGGCGCATCGCTGGGCGAGGCGGTGCAGGTGATCGAGCAGGTGCAACAGGACATTGGCATGCCGCTGGGCGTGCAAACCCGCTTCCAGGGCGCCGCGGAGGCCTTCCAGGCATCGCTGTCGAGCACCTTGCTGCTGATCCTGGCGGCGGTGGTGACCATGTACATCGTGCTGGGTGTGCTGTACGAGAGCTACGTCCACCCGGTGACCATCCTCTCGACCCTGCCATCGGCGGCGGTGGGTGCCTTGCTGGCCTTGCTCATCAGCGGTAACGACCTGGGTATGATCGCCATCATCGGCATCATCCTGCTGATCGGCATCGTCAAAAAGAACGCGATCATGATGATCGACTTCGCCCTTGAGGCCGAGCGCCACCAGGGCATGAGCCCGCGTGATGCCATCTACCAGGCGGCGCTGCTGCGTTTCCGGCCGATTCTGATGACCACCCTGGCCGCGCTGTTCGGTGCGGTGCCGCTGATGCTCGCCACCGGTTCCGGCGCCGAGCTGCGCCAGCCGTTGGGCCTGGTGATGGTCGGCGGGTTGCTGGTCAGCCAGGTGCTGACGCTGTTCACCACGCCGGTCATCTACTTGTACTTCGACCGCCTGGCCCGCCGCTGGCGCCCGGCCACCGACGTGAAGCAGGCCGAGGCATGAACCTGTCCGGTCCTTTCATTCGCCGCCCGGTGGCGACCATGTTGCTGAGCCTGGCGATCATGTTGCTGGGCGGGGTCAGCTTCGGCTTGCTGCCGGTGGCGCCGTTGCCGCAGATGGACTTCCCGGTGATCGTGGTTTCGGCCAACCTGTCCGGCGCCAGCCCCGAGGTCATGGCGTCCACCGTGGCCACGCCTCTGGAACGCAAGCTGGGCAGCATCGCCGGCGTGACCACCCTGACCAGCAGTTCGAACCAGGGCTCCACGCGGGTGATCATCGGCTTCGAGATGGGCCGTGATATCGACGGTGCTGCACGCGAGGTGCAGGCGGCGATCAACGCCACCCGCAACCTGCTGCCCAGCGGCATGCGCAGCATGCCCACCTACAAGAAGATCAACCCGTCGCAGGCACCGATCATGGTGCTGTCGCTGACATCGGACGTGTTGCAGAAAGGCCAGCTGTACGACCTGGCCGACACCATCCTGTCGCAGAGCCTGGCCCAGGTGCCGGGGGTAGGGGAGGTGCAGATCGGTGGCAGTTCGCTGCCGGCGGTGCGTATTGCCGTCGAGCCACAACTGCTCAACCAGTACAGCCTGTCGCTGGACGAAGTGCGCACTGCGGTGTCCAACGCCAACCAGCGCCGGCCCATGGGCTTTGTCGAGGACGCCGAACGCAACTGGCAGGTGCGCGCCAACGACCAGCTGGAAAGCGCCAAGGATTACGAGCCGGTGGTGATCCGCCAGCAGAATGGCACCATCCTGCGCCTGTCCGACGTGGCGACCATTACCGACAGCGTCGAGAACCGCTACAACAGCGGCTTCTTCAATGACCAGAGTGCGGTGTTGCTGGTGGTCAACCGCCAGACCGGTGCCAACATCATCGAGACGGTCGACCAGATCAAGGCGGAGCTGCCTGCCCTGCAGTCGTTGCTGCCGGCCAGCGTGCAGTTGAATGTGGCCATGGACCGCTCGCCAGTGATCAAGGCCACCCTTAAAGAGGCCGAGCACACCCTGCTGATTGCCGTAGTGCTGGTGATCCTGGTGGTCTATCTGTTCCTTGGCAGCTTGCGCGCCTCGCTGATCCCCAGCCTGGCTGTGCCGGTGTCGCTGGTGGGCACCTTTGCGGTCATGTACCTGTGCGGCTTCTCGCTCAACAACCTGTCGCTGATGGCGCTGATTCTCGCCACCGGCCTGGTGGTGGACGACGCCATCGTGGTGCTGGAGAACATCTCCCGGCACATCGAAGGCGGCCAGCCGCCGATGAAGGCGGCCTTCCTGGGTGCCAAGGAAGTGGGCTTCACCTTGCTGTCGATGAACGTCTCGCTGGTGGCGGTGTTCGTCTCCATCCTGTTCATGGGTGGCATTGTGCGCAACCTGTTCCAGGAGTTTTCCATCACCCTGGCGGCGGCGATCATCGTGTCGCTGGTGGTATCGCTCACCCTCACGCCGATGCTCTGCGCCCGCTGGCTCAAGCCGCACCAGGCCGAGCAGACCCGCTTGCAGCGCTGGAGCGACAAGCTGCACCAGCGCATGGTCGACGCCTATGACAGCAGCCTGGGCTGGGCCCTGCGCCACAAACGCCTGACCCTGATCAGCCTGCTGGCGACCATCGGCATCAACATCGCCCTGTACGTGGTGGTGCCCAAGACACTGATGCCGCAGCAGGACACCGGCCAACTGATGGGCTTCATCCGTGGCGACGACGGCCTGTCGTTCAGCGTGATGCAACCAAAGATGGAAATCTACCGCCGCGCCTTGCTGGCCGACCCCGCCGTGCAAAGCGTTGCCGGTTTCATCGGTGGCAACAGCGGTACCAACAACGCCATGGTGCTGGTGCGCCTGAAACCGATCAACGAGCGCAAGATCGATGCGCAGAAGGTGATCGAGCGCCTGCGCAAGGAAATGCCCAAAGTGCCAGGCGGGCGCCTGTTCCTGATGGCCGACCAGGACCTGCAACTGGGCGGCGGTGGCCGCGACCAGACCTCGTCGCAATACCTGTATACCCTGCAGAGCGGCGACCTGGCAGCATTGCGCGAGTGGTTCCCAAAGGTGGTCGCCGCGCTGCGCGCGCTGCCGGAACTGACCGCCATCGATGCCCGCGACGGTGCTGGTACCCAGCAGGTAACCCTGGTGGTCGACCGCGACCAGGCCAAGCGCCTGGGCATTGATATGGACATGGTCACCACGGTGCTGAACAACGCCTACAGCCAGCGGCAGATCTCCACCATCTACGACAGCCTCAACCAGTACCAGGTGGTGTTGGAAATCAACCCGAAATACGCCTGGGACCCGAGCACGCTGGAACAGGTGCAGGTGATCACCGCCGACGGTGCCCGCGTACCGCTGTCGACCATTGCCCGCTACGAGAACAGCCTGGCCAACGACCGGGTCAGCCACGAAGGCCAGTTTGCCGCCGAAAACATTGCCTTCGACATCGCCGAAGGCTACAGCCCCGACCAGGCCATGGCGTCGCTGGAACGCGCGGTGGCCAAGCTCGGACTGCCCGAGGAAGTGATTGCCAGGCTCGGTGGTACCGCCGATGCCTTCGCCAAGACCCAGCAGGGCCAGCCGTTGATGATCCTTGGCGCGCTGGTGCTGGTGTACCTGGTGCTGGGCATCCTGTATGAAAGCTATATCCACCCGCTGACCATTCTCTCGACATTGCCTTCGGCCGGCGTGGGGGCCTTACTGGCGTTGTATGTCACCGGTGGCGAGTTCAGCCTGATCTCGCTGCTGGGGCTGTTCCTGCTGATCGGCGTGGTTAAGAAAAACGCCATCCTGATGATCGACCTGGCCCTGCAGCTGGAACGCCACCAAGGCCTGTCGCCGGAGGAGTCGATACGCCGGGCCTGCCTGTTGCGCCTGCGGCCGATCCTGATGACCACCCTGGCGGCTATCCTCGGTGCCTTGCCGCTGTTGTTGAGCCACGCCGAAGGCGCAGAAATGCGCCAGCCGCTGGGCCTTACCATTATCGGCGGTTTGGTATTCAGCCAGATCCTCACCCTTTACACGACGCCGGTGGTCTACCTGTACCTGGACCGCCTGCGCCACCGTTTCAACCGTTGGCGCGGCGTGCGCACCGACGCCGCCCTGGAAACCCCGCTATGAATTTTGCCCAGACCCCACTTCACCGTGCCCTGCAAGCGCTGACCCGTGGGCGAGGTTCGCGCCTGCTCGGCGCCGGGTTGTGCGTGGCCTTGCTCAGTGCCTGTACCCTGAGCCCCGACTACCACCGCCCCGAGCTGAACAGCACGGCGGCGCAGTTCAAGCACGCTGAAGGCTGGACCCAGGCCACGCCGTCCGATGCCATCGCCCGCGGCGCCTGGTGGGAAATCTACGGCGATGCCGGGCTCAATGCGCTGGTCGAAGAACTCAACCGCAGCAACCAGACCGTGGCCCAGTCGGAAGCCCAGTACCGTCAGGCCCAGGCGCTGGTGCGCAGCAGTCGTGCGGCACTGTTCCCCAGCCTGGACCTGAGCACCAGCAAGAACCGCTCGGCGCAGGGTACCGGCAGCTCCAGTTCAAGCCTGTCCAACAACAGCAGTGGCATTCGCAACACCTACAACGCGCAGTTAGGCGTGAGCTGGGAAATCGACCTGTGGGGCAAGCTACGGGAAACCATGAATGCCAATGAGGCCAGTGCCGAAGCCAGCTTCGCCGACCTCGCTTCGATCCGCTTGAGCCAGCAATCCGAACTGGTGCAAAACTACCTGCAATTGCGGGTTATCGATGAACAGAAGCGCCTGCTGGAAGCCACCGTGGCGGCCTATGAACGCTCGCTGCGGATGAACGAAAACCAGTACCGCGCCGGTGTCGCTGGCCCGGATGCAGTGGCCCAGGCGCGCACCCAGCTGAAGAGCACCCAGGCCGACCTGATCGACCTGATCTGGCAGCGCGCGCAATTCGAGAACGCCATTGCCGTGCTGCTGGGCAAGACCCCGGCCGACTTCGCCCTGGCCGACAGCAAGGACATTCCGGCGCTGCCGCAGATTCCGGTCTCGCTGCCTTCGCAGTTGCTGGAGCGCCGCCCCGACATTGCCGCCGCCGAGCGTAACGTGATGGCTGCCAACGCCAACATTGGCGTATCACGGGCGGCGTACTTCCCAGACCTGAGCCTGAGCATGAGCGGTGGTTACTCCAGCAGCAGCTTCAGCAACTGGATCGAACTGCCCAACCGCTACTGGTCGGTGGGGCCGCAGTTGGCACTGACCTTGTTCGACGCTGGCAAGCGCAGCGCCGAGGTGGACCGCACGGTGGCGGTGTATGACCAGACTGTGGCGCAGTACCGCCAGACCGTGCTGGATGGCTTCAAGGAAGTGGAAAACCTGCTGGTGCAGTTGAAGGTGTATGGCGATGAAGCGGTGGTGCGCCAGGAGGCGCTGGATGCCGCCCGCGAGTCGCTGCGCCTGACCGAGAACCAGTACCGTGCCGGCTTGATCGGCTACCTGGATGTGGTGAACGTGCAGACCACGGCGCTGAGTAACGAGCGCAGTGTGCTGAACCTGCTGCAAGGGCGCCTGGTGGCCAGTGTGCAACTGGTGGCCGCGCTGGGTGGCGGCTGGGATGCCGAACAGGCGTTTGCCGAGCAGGAATGATCTTGCCTGCACTTGCAGGAGAACAGCGTTCGTAGATGCACTGCATATCTTGTGGGAGCGGGTTCACCTGCGAAGAAGCCAGCGCGGTGCATGGCACCGGCTTCGCCGGTGTTCGCGGCGGTTCGACGCCTCGATGAACCCGCTCCCACAAGGACCGTGTCGGGCTCAGTCATTGGACCCATTCCCATTCGCAAAAACCCCGTGCGTTTCGCCTTACCTTGAGTACAATCGTCAGCTTTTTCGGGCCCCTGTCCCGTCGCTGGAACTCCCAATGCTGACCGGTAGCTACTCCTCTTCGCTGGTGTTGATTTCTCTGTGCGTGGCGATCCTGGCGTCTTATACCGCCCTGGACCTGACCGGGCGCATCGCCACGGCCAAGGGCCGCGCTGCCTACCTGTGGATGGGCGGCGGCGCGCTGGCCATGGGTATCGGCGTGTGGTCGATGCACTTCATCGGCATGCTCGCCTTCAGCCTGCCCATCAACCTTGGCTACGATCTCGCCCTGACCGCGTTCTCGCTGCTGATCGCCGTGTTGTCCTCGGGCTTTGCCTTGTGGCTGGTCAGCCAGCCGAGCCTGCCGGGGATGCAGTTGGCTTTCGGCGCATTGATCATGGGTGCCGGTATTGCCTGCATGCACTACACCGGCATGGCTGCGCTGCGCATGTTGCCGGGCATCGACTATGACCCGACGTTGTTCGGTGCCTCGCTGCTGATTGCCGTGGGCGCCTCGGCGGCGGCCTTGTGGATCGCCTTCCGCCTGCGCAAGCACACCCCTTATGTAAGGCAGATCCGCGGCCTGGCGGCGGTAGTGATGGGCTTTGCCATCGTCGGCATGCACTACACTGGTATGGCTGCAGCAAATTTCCCCGAAGGTAGCTTCTGTGGCGCGCTGGCGGGCGGGCTACAGGGCGATGGCCTGGTTTATCTGGTGCTTATCACCACCTTGGCGGTTTTGGCGGTGGCCCTGCTGACCTCGGTGCTGGACGCCCGCCTGGAGGCGCGCACCGCCGAGCTGGCCCGTTCGCTGACCCTGGCCAACCAGGAGCTGACCCAGCTGGCCCTGCACGACACCCTCACCGACCTGCCCAACCGCACCCTGCTGGCCGACCGCATCGAGCAGGCCATCGCCAAAGTCACGGAGCAGGGTGGCTGTTTTGCCCTGATGTTCATCGACCTGGACGGCTTCAAGCCGGTCAACGATGCCTTTGGCCACCATGTTGGCGACTTGCTGCTCAAAGCCGTGGCGGCGCGCCTGCGCGGCCACCTGCACAGCCAGGACACGCTGGCGCGCATTGGCGGTGACGAATTCGTGTTGCTGGTGGAACTGCAGGAACCGAACGATGCCATGGACGTGGCGGTCAAGCAGGTCAACCTGGTGTCACGGCCATTCCGCGTGGCCGAGCATGACCTGCAGGTTTCGGCGAGCCTGGGCATCGTCCTGTACCCGGGCAATGGCCAGGACCAGCACGAACTGCTGCGCAATGCCGATGCTGCCATGTACCACGCCAAGAGCGCTGGCAAGAACGGCTACAGCTTCTTTGACGTATCCATGAACAGCAACGCCCGCCAGCAACTGCAGCTGTTGCAGGACTTGCGCCAGGCCCTGGAGCAGCGCCAGTTCCGCCTGCACTACCAACCCAAGTTCGACGCCCAGGCCTGTCAGCCGATCGGCGCCGAGGCCTTGCTGCGTTGGGAGCACCCGCAGCAGGGCCTGTTGCTGCCTGATCGCTTCATCGGCTTGGCGGAAAAGACCGGCCTGATCATTCCTATCGGGGAGTGGGTGCTAGACGAGGCCTGCCGGCAGATGCGCCATTGGCTGGACCAAGGGCACCAGGACTGGCGCATGGCGGTAAACCTGTCCGCCATCCAGTTCTGCCACGCCGGGCTGGTCGAGAGCGTGGCCCGGGCACTGCAGCAGAACGGCCTGCCGGCCAACTGCCTGACCCTGGAAATCACCGAAACCACTGCCATGCACGACGCTGACGCCAGCCTGACCGTGCTGCAGCGCCTGTCCGACATGGGCGTGGACCTGTCCATCGATGACTTCGGCACTGGCTACTCCAGCCTGATGTACCTCAAGCGCCTGCCGGCCAACGAACTGAAGATCGACCGCGGCTTCGTGCGCGACCTGGAGCAGGACAGTGACGATGCGGCGATCGTCTCGGCGATCGTGGCGTTGGGCCAGGCATTGGGCCTGCGTATCGTTGCCGAAGGGGTGGAGACTGACAAGCAACAGGCCTTCCTGACCCGCCTGGGCTGTGATTCGCTGCAGGGCTACCTGCTGGGCCAGCCGGTGCCGGCCGAGCAGTTCATGGGCAAGTTGCAGACCATGCGCCAGGAAAGTACCGCAGCGGGCTAGACCGCGTCGCGCAAGGTGAGGGCGGGCATGAAGGTGTCCATCTCCGCCTCCACGGCCTCGATGATGCGCTCCACATCGGCGGCGGCCATGATCGCCGCGCAAGGGATGCCGGCAATCGCCAGCAGGGTTTCACCGGTGGCGCGGTCGAACAGCCGCGCAACCATGCTGCGTGGCGCATCCATGCTGGCCTCGAAGCCCAGCGGGTGGAAATGCCAGCGCATCACCTGGCAGGCGTTGGGGAACGTCATCTTGTTCATGCCAGCCTCCTTGTCCGTACCTGGACATGGTGAGCGGGTGGCCACATCGATGCGGCCGCTGGGAAGGTAACCATAGCACCTGCCCCGCGCGATTCTCGGCGGTTAATAAGACAAATGTGTTAATGCATGACAGCGGTCACATCCCTGCCATCGCTGTAGCTTTTCGAGGGGCCGCAAGGCAAACGTTTTCCCAGCTTGCGTGTGTTGGATAACCTGGCGCTATTTGATTTTTTTCTCTGCGTACTCGGCATGCGCTTTTCCGACGAGCGGTGCTACGCATCCGAGCGGCGGGAGAACGGCAGATTAGCTGATGCGTAGGGGCCGCTCCCCCTGAGGTGTTTGGCAGTCTCAATTATTACTTCCAAAGGAGCAATGGTCAGTTGGTGAACGTTCACGCGTGGAAGCCAACTGCGAAATGCCTGAGCGGAGTTGATTGTGGCTACAGCGGTCGGTTCGCTGATTATCTCCTCTCGCATCAAGACAGATACGGCATTCTCGACAGTCAGGACGCTGTGGTCAGCACGGGTGGTTTGACTGGGCAGCGCAGGAGTGGCTGTTTGGGTGAGGCGAAGGCGAGGTGCGGTGAGGTTAAGCCCAGTCCAATCGAGCACTTTACGCCTTAACCATTCAAACATGTGCCCGGAAGGGTCATGCCGGTTAACGGGGTCGTTATGGCAATAAGCGTAACTGTTGATGCCCCCTTTTCCGAAAGGTGATCTGGCATCTGGCTGGTTAAAGGTTTGACGATTGGGCGCATAGAAGCGCTGCCCTGCGCCTAATGGATAACCGCTGCAAATTCGCTCATACGGTTGGCTATTAAAACCCAGCAATGTAGTGAAACTGTTATTTGCAATGAAGCCATAGGGCGAATATGCCTGATGTACGCCACGCGAATGCGTGCCAATGACGGAGCCGGCGTCATCGACTTGCAACAGCGCCACTGGAGTGCCGGGCATAGGGTAATCCTGTTCTGCTGGCGGGTAGACCATTTGGGCATTTGAATGCAAATTGCGTCTACTGGCATTTTTGTCAGTAGATCAACCCAATAGTCCCGCAGCAATATTGATGGTAAACCCCAAAATCGCCGTATTGAACACGAACCCCACCAGCGAATGCGCCAGCACTACCCGCCGCAACCCCCGCCCGGCAACGCCCACGTCAGACGTTTGCACCGCCACGCTGATGGTGAACGAGAAGTAGTGGAAGTCCCAGTAATCCGGGTTGCGCTCGCCATCGGCAAAGCGCAGCGGCGGTTCGTGGTTTTGCCCGGTGTAGAACAGCCGGGCGTAGTGCAGGCTGAAAATGCAGCCGATCAGCAGCCAGGAGCCGGCCACGGTCAGGCCGGTGTAGAGGTAGTGCAGGGCCAGGGCGGTGCCTTGCAGGCCACGGCTGGAAACCAGTTGCAGGGTGACGGCGGCGAGGCTGGCGATGGCGGCGATGCACACGGTGAGCAGCACCAGGCCGGCGTTTTCGTCTTCGACGCGGGCGACTTTGCGCACCTTTTCCGGGCTGGCGCTGCGGGTCAGGTAAAGCACCAGCAGCAGGTATAGCCACACGCCAAGGTTCCAGCCGGCGAGGATGTGCTGCACGGTGTCGGCGGCGGGAATCAGCCAGGCGCCGAGCAGGCCGACCAGGGTGGCGATGCTCAGGCGAGGGTGGGTGCGGGTCAGGCGGTGGAAAGCCATGGGGCCTCGTTTGTGGGCGGGCATGGCTTCTACTCTAGACCGTCATAAGACAGATGAGTGGCATGCGCGGTCCATTGTGGGAGCGGCCTTGCGTCGCGAAAGGGCCGCAAAGCGGCCCCGACAGTTCTTAGGTCATGCGAAGATCCCGGGGGCGCTTCGCACCCCTTTCGCGACACAAGGCCGCTCCCACAAAAGCGGGGCGCGTGGCCGGGGGTTTCTTTTGTGCCGCCCATCGCGCACCCCTGCAACTCTCAGTACACTGCACGCTCCAACACCAACATCCGTTGAACTCGAGGTTTCTGCATGACGCTCAGTCCTTTGGCAGGCAAGCCGGCTCCGGCCAGCGTGCTGGTCGATATTCCCCGACTGCTCACTGCCTACTACACCGGCCGCCCGGATGCTGCCGTGGCGGCCCAGCGAGTGGCCTTTGGCACTTCGGGGCACCGGGGCACTTCGCTTGAGTTGAGCTTCAACGAGTATCACGTACTGGCTATTACCCAGGCCATTTGCCTGTATCGCCAGGAGAAGGGCATCGACGGCCCGCTGTTCATCGGCGCCGACACCCACGCCCTGTCGGCACCGGCCACCGCCAGCGCCCTGGAAGTGCTGGCAGCCAATGGCGTGCAGGTGATGCTGTCCAAGGATGACGAGTACACGCCGACACCGGCCGTGTCCCACGCCATCCTCTGCCACAACCGTGGCCGCACTCAGGGCCTGGCCGACGGCATCGTCATCACCCCGTCGCATAACCCGCCGCAAAGCGGTGGCTTCAAGTACAACCCGCCCAATGGCGGCCCGGCCGACAGCGATGTGACCAAGTGGATCGAAGCCAAGGCCAACGAGCTGCTGGCAGCGAACCTGGCGGGCGTCAAGCGCATGGAGCATGCCCAGGCGCTGCAGGCACCGACCACCCAGCGCCACGACTACGTGAGCAACTACGTGGCCGACCTGGCAAACGTCATCGACTTCGACGTCATCCGCGGCGCCAAGCTGCGCCTGGGCGTCGACCCACTGGGCGGGGCAGGGGTGCGCTACTGGTCGGCGATTGCCGAGCATTACCAGCTGGACCTGGAAGTGGTGAATACCGAGGTCGACCCGACCTTCCGCTTCATGACCGTCGACTGGGACGGCCAGATCCGCATGGACCCATCCTCGCCGTACGCCATGCAGGGCCTGATCGGCCTGCGCGAGCGCTTTGACGTGGCCTTCGCCTGCGACCCGGACCACGACCGCCATGGCATCGTCACTCCCGACGGCTTGCTGCAGCCGAACAACTACCTGGCCGTGGCCATCGACTACCTGTACCGCCACCGCCCGCAATGGCGCAGCGATGCCGCCGTGGGCAAGACCGTGGTGTCCAGCGGCCTGATCGATCGCGTCACCCAGCGCCTGGGCCGTGAGCTGTACGAAGTGCCGGTGGGCTTCAAGTTCTTCGCCCAGGGCCTGTTCGATGGCTCGCTCGGCTTTGGTGGCGAGGAAAGTGCTGGTGCTTCGTTCCTGCGCCGTGATGGTTCGGTATGGGCCACGGACAAGGACGGGTTGATCCCGGCCTTGCTGGCTGCCGAAATGACCGCCCGCACCGGGCGTAACCCGAGCCAGGCCTACGCCGACCTGACCGAGGCGCTGGGCAAGCCGTTCGCCACCCGTGTCGAGGCCAAGGCCGATGCACGGCAGAAGGCCCTGCTGAGCAAGCTGGCACCGGAGCAGGTGAAGTCGACCGAGCTGGCCGGTGAGCCGATCGTGCAGATCCTCAGCCACGCCCCGGGCAATGGCCAGGCCATTGGCGGGCTGAAGGTGATGACCGCCAATGGCTGGTTCGCCGCGCGCCCGTCGGGCACCGAAGACATCTACAAGATTTACGCCGAAAGCTTCATCGACGAGGCGCACCTGCAGCGCCTGGTACAGGAAGCCCAGGTGCTGGTGGATGCGGCGATTGCCTGATCGGTAACAAACCGCTTGGTTCTGTGGCGTGCTGTAAATTAGAATTAATCTTATTTACGCCGCCGCAGGGCCTTCCCCATGATCGACGCCGCGCCGCCACCGGAGCCTAGCCTGCCTGCCCTGTACCGGGAGCATCGTAGCTGGCTGGAAAACTGGCTGCGCCGGCGCATGGGCAATGCCTGGGATGCCGCCGACCTCAGCCAGGATACCTTCCTGCGCGTCCTGGCCAGTGCCCAGCCACTGGCAGATATTCGTGAACCACGCGCCTACCTGCTGACCGTGGGCAAGCGGCTGCTCAGCAACTTCCACCAGCGGCGCAGCCTGGAGCAGGCCTACCTGGATGCCTTGGCGCAATTGCCCGAGCAGCATGTGCCTTCGCCAGAGCAGCGCTGGATATTGCTGGAAACCCTGCAAGCACTGGATGAACTGCTCGACGGCCTGAAGGCGCCGGTGCGCAAGGCTTTTCTCTGGAGCCAGCTGGAAGGCCTGGGCTATGCCGAAATCGGCGAGCGCCTGGGCGTTTGCCAGCGCTCGGTCAAGCGCTACATGGCGCAGGCGTATGAGCATTGCCTGCTGGCCGAGCTGGCATGACCAGTCACTCCCCCGAAACCCGCGAAGCGCTAAGTGCCGCCGCCCGATGGCTGGCGCTGCTGGATTCTGGCGACGCCAGCGAGACGGACTTGCTGCGCCTGGCGCAATGGCGCGCCAGCAGCAGCCTGCACGAAGACGCCTGGCAGAAGGCAGCACTGCTGCGTGCGCGTTTTTCCGCGTTGCCCGGGGCATTGGCGATGGCCACCCTCGACCGGCCGGATGCCGGCCGACGAACGCTGCTCAAACAGGCTCTGGGGGTTGCAGCGCTGCTACCGGCCGCCTGGCTGGTGAGTCGCGAGCTACCGCTGGATGCGTGGACCGCCGACCTGCGTACCTCGGTAGGCGAGCGCCGGCAGGTGCTGCTGAGCGATGGCACCTTCGTGCAATTGAATACCGACAGCGCCGTGGATATCGATCTGGGCGCCCGCCGCCTGACACTGCTGCGCGGTGAAGTGGCGGTCAAGGTGCCCGCTGACTTGAGCCTGACATTGCAAGTACCTTACGGCCAGGTGGCGCTTACTGGGGGTGAGGTCTGCCTGCGCCTGTTCGATGACGCCTGTCGGGTGTCGGTGGTCAACGGTGCGGCCCGTCTGCGGCCGTTGCGTGGCCCGACGGCGCTGTTACAGGCCGGGCAACAGGCCAGTTTGCAAGTGGCCGGCGTCAGCCCTGCGCGGGTGTTTGACGCCTGGCCGCTGGGCTGGCGCGAAGGTGTGCTGCGGCTGGACGACCGCCCACTCGGCGAGTTGCTGCACGAACTGCGCCGCTATCGCCCCGGGCTGTTGCGTTGGGCGCCGGAGCTGGAGCGCCTGCGGGTGACCGGCACCTTCCGCCTCGACGACACCGATCGGGTGCTGGCTTTGCTGGCCGCCAGCCTGCCTTTGCAGGTGCAGTCCCGTACGCGTTACTGGGTCAGCCTGTCTGCGCGAGAAAATCGTGCCTGAGGCTGTCCCCTTTTTTTCATTCGCCGGTCATTACCGGTAGGAGAAAACAAAGGGGAGCCTTGTTCAATGCCTGCAGTAATGTCTTGCCGTCTGCGCCCACTGGCGCGCGCTGCGCATCCGTTGTTCGCCATGAGCCTATTGTTGTGTTCACCGGCCTGGGCCGATGAGCCCGCCCGCCGCACCTATCAGGTAGCGCCAGCCAGCCTGGGGACCGCGTTGACCCATTTCGCCGATCAGGCCGGTGTCAGTCTTTCGCTCGACCCGGCACTGGTGCAAGGTCGGCAGAGCTACGGCCTGTCCGGCACTTACAGTGTCGACGAAGGGTTCGCCCAGCTGCTACGCGGCAGCGGCCTACAGTTGCTGCCGGTGGGTGAGGGGGCCTTTACCCTGGTGCCGGCGCCCCAGGCCGGTGGTGCCCTGGAAATCGCCCCGACCAGCATCGTCGGCGGCCTGGCCGCAAGCGGCGAAACGCAGCCGTATGCCGGTGGCCAGGTGGCACGCCAAGGGGCGCAAGGCCTGCTCGGCACGCGCGATTTCATGGAAACCCCGTTCAGCATTACCAGCTATACCAGCGAACTGGTGAAGAACCAGCAGGCGCGCACCTTGGGCGAGCTGATTGCCAGTGACCCGTCGGTACGTGCCACCAACCCGGCCGGCGGGCGTTTCGAGCAGTTCACCATTCGCGGCTTCAGCCTGTTCAACAGCGATGTGGCCTACAACGGCCTGTACGGGATTCTGCCCACTTACTCGATTGACATGGAAATGGCCGACCGGGTCGACATCATCAAAGGCCCCAGCCAATTGCTCAACGGCATTTCGCCGCGTGGCAGCGTGGGCGGCGGTATCAACGTGCAGCCCAAGCGGGCAGGCGACAAGCCGATTACCGAATTCACCGGCAGCTATGCATCGGCTAGCCAGGCGGGCGGTGCAGTGGATGTTGGCCGCCGCTTTGGCGAGGGTGACCAGTTTGGCGTGCGCTTCAATGGCGTGAAGCAGTCCGGTGATACCGAATGGGATCATCAAGGCGTCGATCGCGAAATGGCCGTGCTGGGCGTGGATTTTCGCGGCGAGCGCCTGCGTCTGTCGGCAGACCTGGGGCACACCGAGCGTGATACCGATGCGCCTCAGGAGCGCGTGCTGATAGGTGCCAACGCCAAGGTGCCGGATGCCAACGATGTACGCCACAACTACGCCCAGGCCTGGAGCAAGGCGCGCACCAACGACACCTTTGGCGCGCTACATGCCGAGTACGATATCAGTGAGTCGTTGCTGGCCTATGGCGCGGTCGGCGCTCGCAAGAGCAACCATGACTTCCTGCGCCACAACGTATCGATCATCAACGATGCCGGCGACTTCACCGTGCAGCCGCGTGACTTCACCCGGGATGAATCGGTGCGCACCGCCTTGGCCGGCCTGCGCAACTGGTTCCATACCGGGCCGGTCAGCCACGAGCTGAACCTGGCCGCCAGCTATTTCTACATGGACTTCACCAACGGCGGCGCGCGCTATGCTTCGGCGCCGAGCAACCTGTACAACCCGGTCGCCACGCCGACGCCGGGCACGCCAACCCGTATCGACCCCGAGGTGTACACGGAAAACCGCTTTTCCGGCGTGGCGCTGGCCGACACCCTGGGCTTTTTTGACGACCGCCTGTTGCTGACCCTGGGCGCGCGCTGGCAGCGGGTGCAGGTGGATGACTGGAGCGACGGCATCAAAGGTGACACGGCCTACGACGAAGAGAAGGTCTCGCCTTCGGGCGGCGTGCTGCTCAAGGTCACCGACCAGCTGTCGTTGTACGCCAACTACATGGAAGGCCTGAGCCAGGGCAAGATCGCCCCATCGACCTCGATAAACGAAGACCAGATCTTCCCGCCGTTCACCAGCCGCCAGGTCGAGGTAGGTGCCAAGTACGACCTGGGCCAAGTGGCCTTCACTGCCAGCGCCTTTCGCATTCGCCAGCCAGCCTATGAGACCAACCCCAGCTCACGGGTGTTCGGCCCCAACGGCAAGCGTGACAACCGGGGTATCGAGCTGAGTGTGTTCGGTGAACCGCTGCAAGGTGTGCGGGTACTGGGCGGGGTGATGTACATCGACAGCGAGCTGGCCGATACCGTGGGTGGCACCTACGATGGCAACCGCGCGCCGGCCACGCCCGAGTACAACGTCAACCTCGGCGCCGAATGGGACGTGCCGGGGGTAAGCGGCCTGACCTTGACGGCGCGGGGCATTCACTCCAGTTCACAGTACCTGGACCAGAACAACAGCAAGCAGATCGATGGCTGGGAGCGCTATGACGTGGGCGCGCGTTACGCGTTCAAGGTGGATGCTACCCAGGTGACGTTGCGCGTTAGTGTCGAGAACGTGCTGGATGATCGCTACTGGAGTTCGGCGGGGGCGTCGGATGACAGTGAGCCAGGGTTGACCCTGTCCACCCCGCGCATCTACCTGCTCTCGGCCACAGTGGGCTTCTAAGCCTTGCACGGTCCCTGTGGGAGCGGCCTTGTGTCGCGATGGGGCGCGCAGCGGCCCCAAATTTTCAGCTTCGCAGCGAGAATCGCCGGGGCCGCTTTGCGCCCCTATCG
>NZ_JBDJLK010000096.1:0-19718 GCF_039673335.1 Pseudomonas sp. TWI929 | reverse complement strand
ACACAAGGCCGCTCCTACAGGGGGACGAGATCCCTGTAGGAGCGGCCTTGTGTCGCGATGGGCCGCAAAGCGGCCCCAAGATTCTGAATCAGGTCGCCGAACTGTACCGACGAACGCCGTTCTCCTGCCGCGACAGCTGCGCCGCCACACTCCCCGGCACCGGGAACAGCACCAGGTGATCGGCCTTCACCGCAATCTGCACATCCTCGCCGACCTGGTGGTCGTTATGGCTCGGGAAAATCGCTTCCAGCTGGCTGCCGGTGGGCAACTGCAGGCGGTACAGGGTGGAGGCCCCGAGGAAGCTCTTGCCGACAATGGCCGCCTGCAGCGGGCTGCCCGGCGCATGCACGATATCGTCAGGACGCAACAGCACATCCACCGAACTGCCTGGCGCCATGCTGTAGGCACGGTTACCGCGCAGTTCGCCCAGCTCGGTATTGACCGCCTCATGGCTGCTCATCTGCCCACGGATGAAATAGCCCTGGCCAATGAAGCTGGCCACGAATGGCGTTTGCGGCTCGTGGTAAAGGTTATAGGGCGTGTCCCACTGCTCCAGGCGGCCTTCCTTGAACACACCGACCTGGTCGCTGACGGCAAAGGCTTCTTCCTGGTCGTGTGTCACCAGGATGGCGCTGGTGCCACGGCTCTTGAGGATGTCGCGAACCTCATGGCTCAGGCGACGGCGCAGCTCCACGTCGAGGTTGGAGAACGGCTCGTCGAGCAGCAGCAACTGCGGCTCTGGCGCCAGTGCGCGGGCCAGGGCGACCCGCTGCTGTTGCCCGCCGGACAGTTCATGCGGGTAACGCCCGCCCAGGCCACTGAGCTTGACCAGCTCGAGCATCTCTTCGATGACCTCGGCCTGGCGTGGGTGCTTGGCGATGCCGAAGGCAATGTTCTGCGCCACGGTCAGGTGCGGGAACAGCGCGTAGTCCTGGAACACCATGCCGATGCGGCGCTTTTCCGGGGCCAGGGTGAAGCCAGCCCGGGAAATGACCTCGCCGGCCAGCTGGATTTCACCTTCGTGCACCGGTTCGAAGCCGGCGATGGCGCGCAGGGTGGTGGTCTTGCCGCAACCGGATGAACCCAGCAGGCAACCAATGTCGCCTGCGTTCAGGTGCAGGTTTAGGTTCTGGACGATGCGCTGGTCGCCATAGCCGCAGGCGAGGTTGCGCAGGTTGAGCAGTAGGGGTTGACTCATGCGTGGTGGTAAGCCGGTTCTACAAGGAATTCGAGAAGGGCCTTCTGTGCATGCAGGCGGTTTTCAGCCTGGGCCCAGGCGACCGAACGTGGGTCGTCGAGCAGGTCATGGCTGATTTCCTCACCACGGTGGGCAGGCAGGCAGTGCATGAACAGGGCGTCGGGTGCCGCCAGGTCGAGCAGTTCGCGGGTGACCTGGTAAGGCGCGAAATGCGCCAGGCGCCGTGCAGTTTCCTCCTCCTGGCCCATGGAAGTCCAGACATCCGTGGTCACCAGGTGGGCGCCGCGCACGGCTTCCTTCGGGTCGCGGACGATCTGCACGTGGTCACCGCCAATGGCCATGAAACGTGGGTCCGGCTCATAGCCTTCCGGGCAGGCGATGCGCAGCTGGAAGTCGAACTGCTTGGCTGCCTCGATATACGAGTTGCACATGTTGAAGCCGTCGCCGATCCAGGCCACGGTCTTGCCCTGGATCGGGCCGCGCTGTTCAAGGAAGGTCTGCATGTCGGCCAGCAGCTGGCACGGGTGCGACTCGTCGGACAGGGCGTTGATCACCGGTACGCGCGAGTTGGCGGCGAATTCGGTCAGGGTGCTGTGGGCGTGGGTACGGATCATCACCACGTCGAGCATGCTCGACAGCACAATGGCGCTGTCGCTGATCGGCTCGCCACGGCCCAGCTGGGTGTCGCGCGGGGACAGGAAGATGGCCTGGCCGCCGAGCTGGATCATGCCAGCCTCGAACGACACACGAGTACGGGTCGAGGACTTCTCGAAAATCATGCCCAGTACGCGGTTCTTCAGGGGCTCGAACAGCACGCCTCGCTTGCGCAGGTCCTTCAGCTCGATGCCGCGGCGGATCACCCCGAGCAATTCGTCGGTGGTGAAGTCCAGCAGGGAGAGAAAGTGCCTAGCGCTCATGATTGACTACCTTATCTGCAACGGTATGCAGGTCGACCGTATGGTTTTTTTTGACAACGGGAGTGACCTGCGGCGTAAGCCGCACGGGGCGGACGAAATAGGGAAAGGCGCAATACTATAAGTAAATGTCGCCTGAAGCCAAGGGGGGAAACAGCGGCCTGATCGCAAAGGGTGTTGCAAAGGGTGTCTTTACCCATTGGCCCGTGCTGTTTTTTATTTGCTACAGAAGGTTGTACACGGCTTGCTGGCAATTTGGCAAATGGCTGTCGCAAATCGTGCGCCTGATGTCGGTGGATTCACGCGGCGAAGCGGGCTGGCCGGGGGCAGGGGCGGAGCGCATAGTCGATGTTCGACATCTCTCCACAACAGCAAGGCAGAGGCGGCCATGACCAAGACCCTGCATCACCGTGCCTGTCACCTGTGCGAAGCGATCTGCGGGTTGAACATCGAAGTCAGCCACGAAGACGACGGGCGGGCGCTGATCAGCTCGATCAAGGGCGACCCCCAGGACCCGTTCAGCCGCGGCCATGTCTGCCCCAAGGCCGTGGCCCTGCAGGACATCCAGAATGACCCCGACCGCCTGCGCCAGCCACACAAGCGAGTGGGCGAGCATTGGCAGGCCATCGGCTGGGATGAGGCCTTCGGGTTGGCCGCCGACAAACTGTGGGCGATCCAGCAAGCCCATGGGCGCAATGCCGTGGCGGTGTACCAGGGCAACCCGAGCGTGCACAACTATGGGTTGATGACCCACAGCAACTACTTCCTCGGCCTGCTGAAAACCCGCAATCGCTTCTCGGCCACCTCGGTGGACCAGTTGCCGCAACACCTGGTCAGCCACTTGATGTATGGCCATGGCCTGCTGCTGCCGATCCCGGACATCGACCAGACCGATTTCATGCTGATCCTCGGCGGCAACCCGCTGGCCTCCAATGGCAGCATCATGACCGTTCCGGACGTGGAAAAGCGCCTGAAGGCCCTGCGCGGCCGGGGCGGGCGCCTGGTGGTGGTGGACCCGCGACGCAGCGAAACGGCGGCCATGGCCGATACGCACCTGTTCATCCGTCCCGGTGGCGATGCGGCCTTGTTGTGCGGCTTGCTCAACACCTTGTTCGAAGAAGGCCTGGCGCGCGGCACGCATTTGCCGGTCAATGGCCTGCAGCAAGTGCGTGAGGCGATCGCGCCATTCAGCGCCGAGGCCATGAGTGCGCACTGTGGCATTGCCGCGGTGGACATTCGCCAGCTGGCACGGGACTACGCTGCTGCCGGCAAGGCGGTGTGTTATGGCCGCATGGGTGTCTCTACCCAGGCCTTTGGCACCCTGTGCCACTGGCTGGTGCAACTGATCAACCTGGTGACCGGCAACCTTGACCGAGAAGGCGGCACGTTGTGCACGGAGCCTGCAGTCGACCTGGTGGCTACCACCTCAGGTGGTCATTTCAATGCCTGGCAGAGCCGGGTGTCGGGCTTGCCCGAGTACGGTGGCGAGCTGCCCGTGGCGGCCTTGGCCGAGGAGATGCTGACGCCAGGCGAAGGGCAGGTGCGTGCCCTGGTGACGGTGGCCGGCAACCCCGTGCTGTCCACGCCTAACGGCCGCCAGCTGGATGAAGCCCTGGAGGGGCTGGAGTTCATGCTCAGCATTGACCTCTACATCAACGAAACCACCCGCCATGCCGACCTGATCCTGCCCTCCACCTCGGCACTGGAAAACGACCATTACGACAGCACGTTCAACTTGCTGGCCGTGCGCAACGTCACCCGCTTCAACCGGGCGATCCTCGCCAAACCGGAAGGGGCACTGCATGACTGGGAGATCTTCGTCGGCCTGGCGCAGGCGTTTGCCAAGCGTGCCGAGCTGGAGTTGAAACCGACCTGGGCGCCGGCGCAGATGATCGATCTGGCCCTGCGTAAAGGACGTTACGGTGAAGCAACGCCGTGGCAGCTCTCACTGGCAACGCTGGACGAACACCCGCATGGCATCGACCTCGGGCCATTGCGCGCTAACCTCGCCGCACGCCTGGGCACCGCCAGTAATGCAGTGGAAGCGGCGCCTCAGGTGCTGCTGGACGACCTGCTTCGCTTGGCGCAACAAGCACCACCGGTGCAAGGTGAACTGCTGTTGATTGGCCGCCGCCATGTGCGCAGCAACAACTCGTGGATGCACAATTTCCACCGCCTGGTGAAAGGTAAGCCACGCCATCAGTTGTTGATGCACCCGCACGACCTGCAGCAGCGGCAACTGCAGGATGGCCAGCGGGTGCGCATCCGTTCGCGTACCGGCACCCTGGAGGTCGAAGTGCAGGCCTGTGAAGACATGATGCCAGGTGTGGTCAGCCTGCCCCATGGCTTCGGTCATGGTCGTCAGGGCGTGCATATGCGGATCGCCCAGGCACAGCCTGGGGTGAGTGCCAACGACTTGACCGATGACCGCCTGCGGGACGCGGTTTCCGGCAACGCTGCGCTCAATGGCGTACCCGTGCAGGTAGAGGCCGCGTAAGGAACGGTAAGGCCGAGCACGCTGCTCGGCTTTCCGATACAATGCGTCACCGTGCCGACGACCGCGTCGGAAAGTTCAGCTGAGGTGCTAGATGGATATCATCGATACGATCAAAGAGCAGATTGCCAACAACACCATTCTGCTTTACATGAAAGGCTCGCCGAATGCCCCGCAGTGCGGGTTCTCGGCCAAGGCATCGCAGGCTGTGATGGGTTGTGGCGAAAAGTTCGCCTACGTCGACATCCTGCAGAACCCTGAAATCCGCGCCAACCTGCCAAAATATGCCAACTGGCCGACCTTCCCACAGCTGTGGGTAGCCGGTGAGCTGGTTGGTGGCAGCGACATCATGCTGGAAATGTTCGAGAAGGGTGAGCTGCAAACCTTGATCAAGGAAGCGGCTGCCAAGGCCAAGGCTTCTGAGGCCTGATTTTCCGGCAAGCATAAAAAAACCCGCTGATCGCGGGTTTTTTTATGTGGCGAATATTTATTCTTCGCCCATCTGCGACTGCAGGTAGTTTTCGATACCGATCTTGTCGATCAGCCCCAGCTGGGTTTCCAGCCAGTCGATGTGTTCTTCCTCGGATTCGAGAATATCTTCAAGCATGTCACGCGAGCCGAAGTCGCCTGCGGTTTCGCAGTGAGCGATGGCTGCCTTGAGGTCGACCAGGCCTTTCTGTTCGATTTTCAGGTCGCACTCGAGCATTTCCTTGGTGTGCTCGCCGATCAGCAGCTTGCCCAGGTCCTGAACGTTAGGGATGCCTTCGAGGAAGAGAATACGCTTGATCAATTTGTCAGCGTGCTTCATCTCGTCGATGGATTCCTTGTACTCGTGCTTGCCGAGTTTGTTCAGGCCCCAATCTTCGTACATGCGTGCGTGCAGGAAGTACTGGTTGATCGCGACCAGCTCGTTTCCGAGGATCTTGTTGAGATGCTGGATGACGCTTACGTCGCCTTTCATGTCGGGTTCCTGCCCTGTAGAAGTGTGCCAATACAGGGAAGTTTGAGCCTGATACTTAGGTGTGTCAAACCTAAGTTATTGAATAGTAAGTGAAAATTAATAGGAATAAGAATGTTTGTGAACCGCGTTGGTACGCTAACTTATTGAATTGCAGGCATAAAAAAACCGGACTCAGGGTCCGGTTCTTCGAATTCGGGTATTCAGGCCGCGGTAAATTCCACAGGGAAGGGCAGGGCTGCCTGGCTGACCTGAAGCTCGGTCAGGGTCTCGCGGACCACCTGCTTGGCTACGCAGGCGCATTTGCCACACTGGCTGGCGACGTTGGTCGCGGCTCGCACTTCCTTGTAACTGCAGCATCCTTCATAGATCGCATCGCGGATCTGTCCGTCGGTAACGCCGACACAAAGACACACATACATAAGGGCTGACCATCGCTGGTTGGGTCGATGGGTTGGAGCTTAATGTTAATGAGAATGCTTGTCAAAGGACTTTCTGGAAGGGCCGTGCTTGAGCGACCGGCGGTTGCTTCGTCGAGGGATTCGGCCTGTCATCAGAAGCCGTGTATGATGGTCGGCCTTTGTTGGATGTCGGGCAAGCCCGTCTGGCCCGGCAAACGGTTTTTCACCCTCATCAGGAGATTACAATGAGCGTACTCGTTGGTAAGAAAGCCCCCGATTTCACCGTTCCGGCCGTGCTGGGCAATGGCGAGATCGTCGACAGCTTCAACCTGGCTTCGGCCATCAAGGGCAAGTACGGCCTGGTGTTCTTCTACCCGCTGGACTTCACCTTCGTCTGCCCGTCCGAGCTGATCGCCCTGGACAACCGCATCCCTGACTTCCAGGCGCGCAACGTGGAAGTGATCGGCGTGTCGATCGACTCGCACTTCACCCACAACGCCTGGCGTAACACCCCGGTCAACAACGGCGGCATCGGCCAGGTCAAGTACACCTTGGCTGCCGACATGACCCACGAAATCTGCAAGGCCTACGACGTCGAGTCCGAAGGCGGCGTGGCCTTCCGTGGCGCCTTCCTGATCGACACCAATGGTGTTGTCCGTTCGCAGATCATCAACGACCTGCCACTGGGCCGCAACATGGACGAGCTGCTGCGTCTGGTTGACGCCCTGCAGTTCCACGAAGAGCACGGCGAAGTCTGCCCTGCCAACTGGAAAAAAGGCGACAAAGGCATGAACGCTTCGCCAGAAGGCGTTGCTGCCTACCTGAGCGAGAACGCTGGCAAGCTGTAATTGCCGCGTGCATGAAAAAACCGGCCCTGGTGGCCGGTTTTTTTGTGCCTGGGTTCTGGGAGTGCGAAGCGGCCCCAGGATTTCAGATCAATCGTTGAAATCGCGCCAGCCGCCCATCTCTTTCCAGCGGTTGACGATGCCGCAGAACAGCTCGGCCGTCTTCTCGGTGTCATAACGCGCCGAGTGCGCCTCACGCCCGTCGAAGTCGATATCGGCGCTCTGGCAGGCCCGCGCCAGTACGGTCTGGCCATACGCCAGGCCAGCCAGGGTAGCGGTGTCGAAGCTGGAGAACGGGTGGAACGGGTTGCGCTTGAGGTCGTTGCGCGTTACCGCCGCATTGAGGAAGCCCAGGTCGAAGCTGCTGTTGTGGCCGACCAGAATCGCCCGCTTGCAGCCGTTGGCCTTGAGGGCCTTGCGCACGCCACGGAAGATGTCGGTCAGCGCACTTTCCTCGCTGACGGCCATGCGCAGCGGGTGGTCCAGCTTGATCCCGGTGAACTCCAGCGCAGCTGGCTCGATGTTGGCGCCCTCGAACGGCTCCACCCGGTGGAAGTAGGTGTGCTCGGGGAACAGGAAGCCTTTTTCGTCCATGCCGATGGTGACCGCGGCAATTTCCAGCAGAGCATCGGTGGCGCTGTTGAAGCCGCCGGTCTCCACATCCACCACCACCGGCAGGTAGCCGCGGAAGCGTTCGGCCATCGGGTGGCGCGAACCGCTGCTGCCCTGGGTGTCCAGGTCGTCTTCGTAGAGGTCTTCGCTCACGCGTTTTCCTCCAGCAGGCGCCAGCGCAGTTTTTCGCCAGCGCGCAGCGGCACCACGGTCTGCTCGCCAAACGGCAGGCTGTCCGGGGCGGTCCATTCTTCGCGAACCAGGGTAATGGTGTCGGTGTTCACCGGCAGGCCATAGAAGGCCGGGCCATGCAGGCTGGCAAAGCCTTCCAGTTTGTCCAGCGCGTTACGCTGTTCGAACGCTTCGGCGTACATCTCGATGGCCGCATAGGCGGTGTAGCAACCGGCGCACCCGCAGGCAGCTTCCTTGGCATGACGGGCATGCGGAGCCGAGTCGGTACCCAGGAAGAACTTCGGGTTGCCGCTGGTGGCCGCGTCCAGCAGCGCCACCTGGTGGGTGTTGCGCTTGAGGATCGGCAGGCAGTAGAAGTGTGGGCGAATGCCGCCAACCAGCATGTGGTTGCGGTTGTACAGCAGGTGCTGCGCGGTGATGGTCGCGCCGACGTTGGCCGGGGCCTCGGTGACGAACTGCGCGGCATCGCTGGTGGTGATGTGCTCGAACACCACTTTCAGCGTCGGGAAACGCTCGACTACGCGGCGCATGTGCTCGTCGATGAAACGCTTTTCGCGGTCGAACACGTCGATCTCGCTGCGGGTCACTTCGCCGTGCACCAGCAGTGGCATGCCGACTTCCGCCAGTGCCTCGATGGCCGGGAAGATGTTGTCGATGCTGGTCACGCCCGAGTCGGAGTTGGTGGTGGCGCCAGCCGGGTACAGCTTGGCGGCGTACACGAAACCGCTGGCCTTGGCCGCGCGGACGTCCTCGGGGCTGGTACGGTCTGTGAGGTACAGCACCATCAGCGGCTCGAAGCGGCTACCGGTCGGGCGGGCGGCGAGGATGCGCTCACGGTAGGCGCCGGCCTCGGCGGCATTGCGCACCGGCGGTACCAGGTTGGGCATGATGATGGCACGGGCGAAGGTACGCGCCACGTCGCCAACGGTGTGGGGCAGGACGGCACCATCGCGCAGATGGATGTGCCAGTCGTCGGGGCGCAGGAGGGTCAGGCGATCGGACATTGGGGATTCCAGGCGGGTCGAACTCAAGCCCCAATGCTACCGGAAAACCCTGGGGCGAGCACGGCTATCAAGTTTTCCAGCAGGCGTCCGATAGCCTGCAGGTAAGCCGTCAGAATTTGTGGAGCCGCCCGTGCGCCAGCGTTACCTAGCCCTGTTGACCCTGTTCGCCAGCCTGCCGGCCGGCGCGCTGACCTTCCAGACGCGCATGGAGAACATTGCCTGGAAGGTCGAGGGTGACCAGTTCGAATGCCGGCTGATCCAGCCGATCGACGGTTTTGGCAGTGGTGAGTTCGTGCGCCGGGCGGGCGAGCAGCCGGTGTTCCAGTTACGCTCGGCCAGCAATGTGCTGGGTACGGGTACGGCCACCTTGCTGGCTGCCGCGGCGCCGTGGCAGCCAGGGCGTGGCGACATCAACCTGGGCAACGTGCGCATGGCTCGCACCGGCGTGTTGTTCAGCTCGTCCCAGGGCCAGGCCAGCCGCCTGATCAACGGCCTGCTCGACGGGCGCAGTACGGTGGTGCGCAACTACGCCGGTGAGGCGGGCAGGCCGATGGAAGTGCGCGTGCTGCCGGTAAGCTTCGCCAAGGCATACAGCGACTACCAGGTTTGTGCGGGCAAACTGCTGCCGATGAACTACGACCAGGTGCGTCAGACCCAGGTAGGCTTCCCGGGTGGCGGCATCGAGCTGGATGACGACGCCAAGGCGCGGCTGGACGTGATCCTTGATTACATGAAAGCCGACCCGACGGTTAACCACGTCGAGCTCAACGGCCACTCCGACAACAGCGGCAACCGCCTGACCAACCGCGACCTGTCCCGCCGTCGGGCGCTGGCCGTGGCCGATTACCTCAAGGCCCATGGTGTGCCGGACGAGCAGATTACCGTGCGCTTCCATGGCGAGCGGTATCCGTTGGCGAAGAACAACAGTGCGGCGAATCGGGCGCGGAATCGGCGGGTGAATATCGAATTGGATCGGGTGGCGGTGATCGATAAACCGTTGGAAAAGCCTGTCGAAAAGCCCCTTGAGCCAATACCAGCTACACCACCGGGCAAGTCCTGAGGACTGTGGGGCATTTCTGTAGGAGCGGTATTCCATACCTATCCGACGGCAAGTCGCCCCTACGAAAGTTCCTGTCGCTTTGTCGTCAGAAGCTGTCGCCCCACTGTAAATTTATCCGCAACGTCGTTAGAATCGATCCCTTTCCGTACAACCCCGTGGAGTGATGGCATGGCGGACGTAAAAAAGGTCGTACTGGCGTATTCCGGCGGCCTTGATACTTCGGTGATTCTCAAGTGGCTGCAGGATACCTACAACTGCGAAGTGGTGACCTTCACTGCTGACCTGGGGCAGGGCGAAGAGGTCGAGCCGGCCCGCGCCAAGGCTCAGGCAATGGGCGTTAAAGAAATCTACATCGACGACCTGCGCGAAGAGTTCGTGCGTGATTTCGTGTTCCCGATGTTCCGCGCCAACACCGTTTACGAAGGCGAGTACCTGCTGGGTACTTCCATCGCCCGTCCGCTGATCGCCAAGCGCCTGATCGAAATCGCCAACGAAACTGGTGCCGACGCCATTTCCCACGGCGCCACCGGCAAAGGCAACGACCAGGTGCGTTTCGAGCTGGGTGCCTATGCCCTGAAGCCAGGCGTCAAGGTCATCGCCCCATGGCGTGAGTGGGACCTGCTGTCCCGCGAAAAACTGATGGACTACGCCGAGAAGCACGGCATCCCGATCGAGCGCCACGGCAAGAAGAAGTCGCCGTACTCGATGGACGCCAACCTGCTGCACATCTCCTACGAAGGCGGTGTCCTGGAAGATACCTGGACCGAGCACGAAGAAGACATGTGGCGCTGGAGCGTCTCGCCTGAAAACGCCCCGGACCAGGCTACCTACCTTGAGCTGACCTACCGCAACGGTGACATCGTTGCCATCGACGGCGTCGAGAAGAGCCCGGCTACCGTCCTGGCCGACTTGAACCGTATCGGCGGTGCCAACGGCATCGGCCGCCTGGACATCGTCGAGAACCGTTACGTCGGCATGAAGTCGCGCGGCTGCTACGAGACCCCTGGCGGTACCATCATGCTCAAGGCCCACCGTGCCATCGAGTCGATCACTCTGGACCGCGAAGTCGCTCACCTGAAGGATGAGCTGATGCCGAAGTACGCCAGCCTGATCTACACCGGCTACTGGTGGAGCCCGGAGCGTCTGATGCTGCAGCAGATGATCGACGCTTCGCAGGTCAATGTGAACGGTGTGGTACGTCTGAAACTGTACAAGGGCAATGTCACCGTGGTCGGCCGCAAGTCGGACGACTCGTTGTTCGACGCCAACATCGCGACCTTCGAGGAAGATGGCGGCGCCTACAACCAGGCGGATGCTGCTGGCTTCATCAAGCTCAACGCGCTGCGTATGCGCATTGCTGCCAACAAGGGCCGTTCGCTGCTCTGATTGCTGGCGTGTGTAACAAAAACCCCGGCTCATGCCGGGGTTTTTTATGCGTGCAGAAAGACCAGGGCGTTCAACGTTCGTCAGTCACAATGGCGCCCTCAAGCGCACTTATCGACAGCAGCGCACATTGGCGTTTATCCAGATTGCAAAAGCGCCAGGTGCGCGCTGGCTCTGGCGGTTGGGCAAGTGCGAGCTGTAGTTGTTGCTCCATCAGGCGATAGGCGTCGGGCCCGGAAAACATGAACGTGACAGGCTCACCGTGTACCGTCTTGCTGGCGTCACTGGCCATGCCAGGCTTGATCAGGTTGTTCGATGCCGGCGTGTTGCCGTTTGCCGTTCGGTTTGGCGGCGGGCTATAGAATGACTTGTAATTGAAATTGAGCGTGAGAAAGAACAGTGCCGTCAGAAAGAACGGGAAGCCCACCAGAAACCACGTATAGAGTTTTTGGCTGGACTCGCTGAGAAACGGCAGTGTCGCGAGGGCGGACGCTTCGATAATCCCAGCGAAGATGGCAATGATCGTCAGCGGGGCGACAGGTTGTGCTTGGGTCATGTGGGCCGTCTCCAGCAGTTTTGCCCATCTTTACCTTACAACAGCACTCAACTAAAGACTGGATTGTTTTCCGGGTGAGGAATAATCGCCAAGAATCCCGGCAGCTTTGTTTTTTCACCTGTTTGAGCTGGATCTTTCTTCAGGTAATGCTCAGTTTTCAACTGTGCGCTTTTGCACGCGGATGATACCGTTCGTTGCGGAATAAAGAAGTTGATTGTTACAACTACAAAACTTGTTTGTAGGAAAATTCTGCAAGAGTTGTAGGGTTTATCTGTTCATGTATTTCGTTGCCAAATCGCCGCGCCATCAGGCGTTCTGTCGGTTATCTTGGTGTGCCAAAGCAAAACAATGAATGAATGGATATCGCATGAATAAAGTGCTTATCGTGGATGATCATCCGGTCATACGCCTGGCCGTACGCATGCTGATGGAGCGGCATGGGTATGACGTCGTTGCGGAGACCGACAATGGGGTGGCAGCGCTGCAGCTGACACGGCAACACCTGCCGGATATCGTAGTGCTCGATATCGGTATTCCCAAGCTGGACGGCCTGGAGGTGATCGCCCGCATGGCGGCTTTCAGCCCGGGCAGCAAGGTACTGGTGCTGACGTCGCAGGCCCCCGGCAATTTCTCGATGCGCTGCATGCAGGCGGGAGCGGCGGGTTACGTGTGCAAGCAGCAGGAGCTCACCGAACTCCTGAGCGCCATCAAGGCCGTGTTGTCGGGCTACAGCTACTTTCCCAATCAGGCACTGCATACGTCACGTGGCAGGGGTGGGGGTAGTGAGGTGGATATGGTCAACCGCCTCTCGGCACGCGAAATGACGGTGCTGCAACAGTTGGCACGAGGGCGTTCGAACAAGGAGATTGCCGACAGCATGTTCCTCAGTAACAAAACGGTCAGTACTTACAAGTCACGCCTGTTGCTCAAGCTCAATGCACGATCACTGGTCGATCTGATCGAGTTGGCGCAACGGCAAGGCTTGAGCTGACCGCCATGCCGTAAAGCCTCCGCTCAGGAGGCTTTGCCAAGGCTACAGATCGTAGTCGAAATCGGCCAGCTGCTTCTGCAGGCGCCGTTCTTCCAGCATGTTGTCGATGGTGCGGCGTTTGCTCAGGTTGGTCTTTGCGTTTTCCACCTGGGGCTCCGCGTCATCCTCTGTGGCAACAAAATCATCTTCGATCGACAGGTCGTCTTTATCGGTGCTCATGAGTCGCTCCAAGCCAAGGGGCCATTGGCCGTCCTTATAACCAGAAAGCAGACGCCGGTAAAAAAGATTTTTTCAATCGCTGCGAGTGGTTTCCAGCTATCGGCTCAATCGTCGGAGGTTTTGTGCTTGTATTCGCACAAATCTTCGATCCGGCAGCTGCCGCACCTTGGCTTGCGTGCCTGGCACACATAGCGCCCGTGCAGGATCAGCCAGTGGTGGGCGTCGAGCAAGTAATCCTTTGGCACGAACTTGATCAGTTTTTTCTCCACTTCCAGCACTGTCTTGCCAGGCGCAATGCCTGTGCGGTTGCTAACCCGGAAGATATGGGTATCCACCGCCATGGTCGGTTGGCGGAACGCCGTGTTGAGCACCACGTTGGCAGTCTTGCGGCCCACGCCGGGCAGTGCCTCCAAGGCTTCTCGGGTTTGCGGCACTTGGCTGCCGTGCTGCTCGATCAGCAGGCGGCAGGCTTCGATGACGTTCTTGGCCTTGCTGTTGTATAGCCCGATGGTCTTGATGTATTCGCTCAGGCCTTCAACGCCCAGGGCGTAGATGGCCTCGGGGGTGTTGGCGACGGGGAACAGGCGGGCGGTGGCCTTGTTGACGCCGACGTCGGTGGATTGCGCAGAAAGTGTCACGGCGACCAGCAGTTCGAACGGAGTGGTGTAGGCCAGTTCGGTCTTGGGGTCGGGGTTGTCTTCGTGCAGCCTGCGAAAGATCTCCAGGCGTTTGGCGGCATTCATGAAATCAGAGCTTTCCTTGACGACGTGGGTGGGCGGAGCCCGGGCGCAGGCGATTGTACAAGGCCAACAGCAGTCCGAGCAGTAGCAGGGCGCCGGGGGCCAGGCTGGCCAGGTGGATGTCGGCAAAGTCGGCCAGCCATTGTCGGCAGGCGCCGAGCAGCAGGCAAGTAACAAGCACAGCGCCAAGGTGCCTGGCGAGCATGTGCCAGCGGCCCTGGTTGGGCAGCAGGTAGTCAATGGCCAGGCATTGCAGGCACAGCAGCGCAGGGTAGTGGCCGAGGGCAAGCGCCAGCGGTAGCAGCCAGGCACGCAGGGCCAGTTGCAGGCAGCTGGCGAGCGCTGCCAGCAGCAGCAGGCTGGCCAGCACATACGCCCAGTTGGCCAGACGCTGACGCAGTGCTGCCATCAACAGCTGGTGCAGGCTGCTCAAAACTACCGCGCACAGGCCGATGGCCGCACCTTCGCGGAGTGTGTGTGTGGCGCCCAGCAGGGGTACAAGGGTTACGGGCAGCAGGTAGAACCTATTCATGGGTGGCGCCCTCCAGCAGCATGCCGCGCTGTTCGTCGAAGTAGCCCAGGGCCTCCTGCAATGCGGCGATCACTGCCCGCGAGGTAACGGTTGCGCCTGCCAATTGGTCAAAGTCACCCTGGTCTCGCTTCAGGGCCCAATGATCGGTCAATAGCCGGTTGGTAAATTGCCCTAACCAGTTCACTTGTGGGTCGCCCAGGCGTGCACCCAGCCCGGGGCTTTCCTGTTGCTCGACCACCTGGCTGCCAATCAGGCGCCCATCTGCGGCGATGGCGACGCTCAGCACGATCGGCCCGGCATAGCCCTGGGCCTGGGTGACCAGGATGACGGCGGTGGGTTTGCCTGCCAAGGTAGCCCGGTAAGCCGCCAGGATGCGGCTGTTTGGGCGTTGTGGAGCGGGCCTTGATAGCGGGGTATCCAGCGGCTGGTTGTCGTAGCTGCCTTCGGGCAACACAGCCAGCCGCTGGCGGCTTTGCAGTTGTTTCTCGGCGTCGGCAATGGCCGTGCTGGTCCAGTGCCGCCAAGCCAAGGTGGTTGACAAGGCGCATACCCCAATCAGCAGCAGCAGGCACGCATCGCGCAGCGGGCGGTTCATGGCGTGGCCTGCTGGCGCTGCAAGGCCAGGCGCTCAAGGCTTGGCGCTACCAGGTTCATCAGCAGGATGGCGAACGCCGTGCCATCCGGGTAGCTACCCCAGGTGCGAATCAGGTAGATCAGTAGCCCCGCCCCAAGGCCGAAACACAGCCTGGCCCACTCGTGCCGGGGGCCGGATACTGGCTCGGTGGCAATGAAGAACGCCGCCAGCATGGTCGAGCCGGAGAACAGGTGCAGCAAGGGCGAACCGTTGGAGTCCGACCCCGAACCGTTCCAGCCCAGCAGGCTGAGCAGCAACAGCCCTGCCAGTAGCCCAGCCGGCGTATGCCAGCTGATCACCTTGCGCTGCAACAGGAACAACCCGCCCAGCAGGAACGCCAGGTTGACCCATTCGCTGCCTCGCCCGCCGATGCTGCCGAAACCAGGGTGGCTGGCGAACAGTTCATCGATGGTCAGGCTGCGGTTGTGGCGCAGGCCGTCGAGCAGGGTCGGGCGGGCCCAGGCGTCGATCTGCTCGCCGCCGGTAAACACCTGTTGCAGGCTGTCGAGCAAGCCAGGCGCTGGCCCTGGCCAGTGGTTCATCTGCAGCGGGAAACTCAGCAATACGAAGGCATAGCCGACCATGGCCGGGTTGAACAGGTTGCGCCCGACACCGCCAAAGGCCTGCTTGCCGATACCAATGGCAACGCTTGCGGCGATTACAGGCAACCACCATGGGGCGAGGGTGGGCAGGGCAGCGGCCAACAGCACGGCGGTCACCAGTGCGCTGCCATCGTTTAACGCCGCGCTCAGCGGTTGTGCGCGTAACGCCAGCAGCAGTGCTTCGCATACCAGCGCAGCACTGGCGCATAGCAGCAGGTTCAGTAGCAAACCCCAGCCGTGCAGCCACAGCAGCGTCAGCAGGCCAGGCACGCAAGCCAGCAAAACCAGGCCCATGCTGGTGCGTAGCCGCGGGTCAGGTTTGCTGTTCATTGGCTGAATAACCCATTGAAGCCGGAAAACGCCATGGCCATTATCCCGGCACCGATCAATTCGATGGGCAGGCCGCGCAGTACGCCGGGTATGTCGGCATGGTCAGTGCGTTGGCGCAGGTCGGCGAACAAGGCCAGCGCCAACCAGAAACCACTGCCGGCCAACAAGCCTTGCAGCAGCGTGGCAAGCCATGTGCTGTCGTCGCTTGCCTGTTGCAGGGCCAGCCCCAGCGCTACGGCATTGCTCGGCAGCAGTGCCGGCAACCCCACTACGGGCCAGGCCGGGCGCAACTTGGCCAATAGCCAGGGCACGCTCCAGGCGAACAGGGCCAGCCAGGGCAACAACAGGAACAGGGCAAGGTCTTCGATGTGCAAAGGGGCAAGCACCCCTCGCATCAGCAGCTGAGCGCCGATCACGCCCAAGGCAATGCACAGGGCACAGGCCAGGCCGTGCACATGAAGGTGCAGCCTGTGGATGGGCTGATGTGGTAGGCACAGGTGATTGACCAGCGCGGCGCTGATCAGGACCAAGAGGTAATCGCTCATGAGATGACGATAGCCGGGAATCGTGGCGATTGTCCGGTGTTTGGCCTGAGGCCTTGGGGCCGCTTTGCGGCCCTATCGCGACACAAGGCCGCTCCTACAGGGGGTGCAGTTCCCTGTGGGGCGGCCTTGTGCCGCGATAGGGCTGCAGAGCAGCCCCTAGCAAGGTCAGTTACTTGATGCGCTGACCTGGCTTGGCGCCACTGTCCGGGCTCAGCAGGTAGATTTCTTCACCGCCAGGGCCGGCGGCCATGACCATGCCCTCGGACACGCCAAAGCGCATTTTCCGTGGCTTGAGGTTGGCTACCATCATGGTCAGGCGGCCCTCCAGCTGGGACGGGTCCGGGTAGGCCGACTTGATGCCGGAGAATACGTTGCGGCGCTCGTCACCAATGTCCAGGGTCAGTTGCAGCAGCTTGTCGGCACCCGCTACGGCTTCGGCCTTGACGATCAGCGCCACGCGCAGGTCGACGGCGGCAAACGTGTCGAACTCGATTTCCGCCGACAGTGGGTCCTTGGTCAGTTCGCCGTTGCCGGCCGGGGCTTTGGCTTCGGCGGCCAGCAGGTCTTCCTTGCTGGCTGCGACCATGGCTTCGACCTTGGCCGGTTCGATACGGCTCATCAGCGCCTTGAACGGGTTCAGCTGGTGGTTTTCCAGGCGCGACAGGTGGTCGTTCCAGGTCAGCGGGGCAACATTGAGGAAAGCCTCGGCATCGGCAGCCAGCAGCGGCAGCACCGGCTTGAGGAAGATCACCAGCTGGCGGAACAGGTTGATGCCCTGGGCACAGATGGCCTGCACTTCATCCTGCTTGCCTTCCTGCTTGGCCAGCGACCACGGTGCCTTGTCGGCGATCCAGGCGTTGGCGCGGTCGGCCAGGGCCATGATTTCACGCATGGCGCGGCCAAAGTCGCGGCCTTCATAGGCGTCGGCGATGGACGGGGCGGCAGCCAGGAAGGCTTCGGTCAGCTCCGGTGCGGCATCGCCAGCCACCATTACGCCTTCGTTGCCCTTGTGGATGAAGCCGGCGCAGCGGCTGGCGATGTTGACCACCTTGCCGACCAGGTCGGAGTTGACCTTTTGTACGAAGTCTTCCAGGTTCAGGTCCAGGTCATCGACGCCACGGCCCAGTTTGGCCGCGTAGTAATAACGCAGGTATTCCGGCTGCAGGTGGTCGAGGTAGGTGCGGGCCTTGATGAAGGTGCCGCGCGACTTGGACATCTTGGCGCCGTTGACGGTCAGGTAGCCGTGCACGTTGACCGCGGTCGGCTTGCGGAAGCCAGCGCCTTCAAGCATGGCAGGCCAGAACAGGGCGTGGAAGTTGACGATGTCCTTGCCGATGAAGTGGTACAGCTCGGCCTTGGAGCCTTCGTTCCAGAAGGCGTCGAAATCCAGCTCCGGGCGGCGTGCGCAGAGGTTCTTGAAGCTGGCCATGTAGCCGATCGGTGCATCCAGCCACACATAGAAGTACTTGCCTGGCTCGCCCGGGATCTCGAAGCCGAAGTACGGCGCATCGCGGGAGATATCCCACTCCTGCAGGCCGGAGTCCAGCCATTCGGCCAGCTTGTTGGCCACTGCGTCTTGCAGGGTGCCGCTGCGGGTCCACTGCTGCAGCATGGCCTGGAAGTCTGGCAGCTTGAAGAAGAAGTGCTGGGAATCACGCAGCACCGGGGTGGCACCGGAGATCGCCGACTTGGGGTTTTTCAGCTCGGTAGGTGCGTAGGTGGCACCGCATTTTTCGCAGTTGTCGCCGTACTGGTCTTCGGCCGCGCACTTGGGGCAGGTGCCCTTGATGAAACGGTCGGCCAGGAACATGCCCTTTTCCGGGTCGAAGTACTGGGTCACCGAACGGGTGGCGATGTGCCCGGCTTCACGCAGGCGCGTGTAGATCAGGCTCGACAGTTCGCGGTTTTCTTCGCTGTGGGTGGAGTGGAAGTTGTCGAAGTCCACCAGGAAGTCGGCGAAGTCGCTGCTGTGCTCGGCCTGGACGTTGGCGATCAGTTGCTCCGGGGTGATGCCTTCCTTTTCGGCGCGCAGCATGATGGCCGAGCCGTGGGCGTCGTCGGCGCAGACATAGATGCACTGGTTGCCGCGCAGTTTCTGGAAGCGCACCCACATGTCAGTCTGGATGTACTCCAGCATATGGCCAAGATGGATCGATCCATTGGCATAGGGCAGGGCGCTGGTAACGAGAATCTGACGTGGCTCGGACATGGTGGCTCGGCTACTTATCTGGCGACGGGGTAAAAATGAGGTTGATCGGCCACTATAAAGGGCTGGCGAAGATATTTCACCCCGCATGCGCATCTGCTGACGATTGACGGGTTAGGATAGGCGCCTGTTTTACATTCAGTTTGCCAATGGGAGTCTCCATGAGTGCCGTCACCCGTGCCGCCGTCGAAGGCGTGCTTCGCCAGTACACCGACCCCTACCTGAACCAGGACCCGGTCAGCGCCGGTTGCGTGCGCGCCATCGATATCCAGGGCGGGCAGGTCAGCGTGCAGTTGCAGCTGGGGTATGCCGCAGGGCTGTTCAAGAATGGCTGGGCCCAGGTGCTGCAGACCGCCATCGGCAACCTCGAGGGCGTCAGCAGCGCCGAGGTGTCGATCGACTGCGTGGTGGCCGCGCACAAGGCCCAGGCCCAGGTGCCGGCCATGGCCAACGTCAAGAACATCATTGCCGTGGCCTCGGGCAAGGGCGGTGTGGGTAAATCGACCACCGCGGCCAACCTGGCCCTGGCCCTGGCCCGCGAAGGTGCGCGGGTGGGTATTCTTGATGCCGACATCTACGGCCCCAGCCAGGGTGTGATGTTCGGTATCGCCGAAGGCACCCGCCCGCAGATTCGCGAGCAAAAGTGGTTTGTGCCGATCAAGGCCCATGGTGTGGAAGTCATGTCCATGGCGTTTCTGACTGACGACAACACGCCGATGGTCTGGCGTGGCCCGATGGTTTCCGGTGCATTGCTGCAGCTGGTGACCCAGACCGCCTGGGATGACCTGGACTACCTGGTGATCGATATGCCACCGGGCACTGGCGACATCCAGCTGACCTTGGCGCAGAAGGTGCCGGTGGCCGGTTCGGTGATCGTCACCACCCCGCAGGACCTGGCCCTGCTGGATGCCAAGAAGGGTGTGGAGATGTTCCGCAAGGTCAACATCCCGGTGCTGGGCGTGGTGGAGAACATGGCCGTGCACATCTGCTCGAACTGCGGCCATGCCGAGCATCTGTTCGGCGAAGGTGGTGGCGAGAAGCTGGCGGCGCAGTATGGCGTCGACCTGCTGGCCTCGCTGCCGCTGTCGATGCTGATCCGCGAGCAGGCCGACAGTGGCAAGCCGACAGCGATTGCCGAGCCGGAAAGCCAGATTGCCATGGTCTACCAGGAGTTGGCCCGTCAGGTGGGCGCGCGGATCGTGCTGCAGGAAGCAGCGGCGCCGGCGATGCCGAGCATTACCATCAGCGAAGACTGATCTGAGATCGAGTCGCCTGCTTCGAGGGGCGGGCCCCGGACCAGGC
>NZ_JBDJLK010000095.1:0-19941 GCF_039673335.1 Pseudomonas sp. TWI929 | reverse complement strand
CGCAAAAATCCTGGGGCCACTTTGCGGCCCTTTCGCGACGCAAGGCCGCTCCCACAAAGACCGTGTAACCGCGGCCATCCACCGCATGGCCTGATGCAGGGGCAGCGCCCTTCAGGCCACACGCCATTTGCGGCTAGGTCATCTGTTCTTGCGCATGCCCATGTGGGCGTCATCCATCAGTGCTTTGGCCATGTCGCAGAGAAAGTGCGACGCCCAGACCAGCACCGGTTCGTTGTCCATCACCCCGATAAACGATGCCCGCCGGGAGCAGTCCATCAAGACTGATGCTTGCTCGACAGCATGGTCACAGCAGTTCCCAGGCTCGACGCGGAACAGCTTCTTGCCGTCGATGATGCCGTCCAGGAAAGTGGCCGCGCCTACGGTCAGGCCCAGGGTGCCGGTGTCGTCATCCAAATCCTTGTCCATCTGAAACCCTCTTGTAATTCTGCCAGCCAGCAAAAATTGATAATCAGCCGATCAATGCAAGGTATGCATCTGCGGCCTGTCCCTGAGCTGCACCTGAGCAATCGCCGACTCCAGCAACGTACGCACAGCCTCCATTTCATGCATGACCGCCAGGGTCATGATGGTGGCGGGAGACTTGGGTAGCGTGGAGATGGCGTGATGGCCTACTGACAAGGCGCAGAGCACGTATTCCGTGGCCTGGGTCAGGGTGTCTTCAAGGTGGTGGGATGGGTCAGTGGAGCAAGGTGGATCGGGAACAATTTTGAGCATGGCGAATCTCTCTAGTTGCACTACCAAGATCGCCACCTGCTCACTTGCAGATGATTGGGTGGCGGCTACGTAAAGGCCTGCAAGGCCGGGGCAACTAGAAAGCCCGACTGGTCCGAAGACCACCCGTACGCAGCCACCATGAAACGCTGCTGAGCGCAGAACGCCGTTAGCTGATGGTGAGCCTTTCTAGTTAACCCCCAGGCTTGCAGACCCGGTCGTTGAATTTGCAACGACAGGTCGAGACTAGGGGGCTCAGGTTTCCATCGCAATGGTGAAATGGCTTGAAAAGGATGATTCAGAAATGGACTACATGGAAGGGGAAAAAACTGATTATTTTTTGTAGGACCAACTAATACCACAATCATTCACACAAAATAGCTTTCTACGAATTAGCACTCACATCAAAATCCAAATATAGCGAAAATTCCTACAGCACTTTCTTTTTTTGAGAACAACTAAGGCACCACAATCTAGTGTCATTCGAGTAGGCTCAGTCCCCAGCAATGCAACAATCAAGGACGGCATCCATGCATTCACTCAGTGACGAGCAGGTACTGGCAATCATCCGCGAAAACCCGGTAAACCAGGCGCTCTTGGCCATGCTGCCAACGCTGGATATTCCTCACTGCATGTTGACCGCAGGCGCACTGTTCCAGACGTTCTGGAACCACCGCGCAGGGCTGCCTGCCGAATGGGGCATCAAAGACTACGACATCGCCTATTTCGACACCGACTTGTCCTGGGAGGCAGAGGACCGGGTTATCGCCCAGGTTCAAAAGGCGTGCGCGCACCTTGGCGTCAACGTGGAAGTCCGCAATCAGGCCCGCGTTCACTTGTGGTACCAAGCGAAGTTTGGCGGCGCTTATTCACCGTTGAACAAGGTGACGGATGGCATCGACCGGTACCTGATCCGCTCGACCTGCCTGGGCGTCTATGTGCGCACAGGCATGCTTTACAGCACGCACGGCCTGGAAGACTTGCAAAACGACCTGCTGCGGATGAACGAACTGAACCCACGGCCAAACTTGTTCAGGGAGAAAGCCGCCAGCTACCGGGAGCGATGGCCATGGCTTGCATTGGTTGAGTGAGGTACCGCGATCGACGTGGATGGCTATCGCCCCAGTATCCGCCCCGCCTGCAACTAAAGTAGGATTTACACAAGTGCTCGGGGGGAATTTTACGTGAATATCCGTCAGAAAATGGTCGTCTGTGGTGCCATTAGCGTGAGTGCCGCCGCCCTGCTGGGGGGCACGGGCTACTGGGGGCAGGTGCGCCTGGCCGAGGTCCTGGCCGACAGCGAGCTGAATGTCAGCGCCCTGCGCAACCACCTGGAAGGCGACATGATGCACGACGCCCTGCGCGCCGATGTTCTTGCCGCCTTCTACGCAGCGCCCGGCGACAGCGCCGCCGCCGAACAGGTACGCAGCGACCTGCGTGAGCACAGCCAGTGGTTCCAGCGCAGCCTGGCGGCCAATGCCGAACTGCCGTTGAACGCGGGCATCCGTCAGGCCATCGACCAGTCACGGCCCGCACTCAAAACCTACATCGCCCAGGCCGAGCGCATGGTTACCCTGGCCCTGAGCGACCCGCAGGCGGCGCGCGCCGAAATGCCGGCCTTCGACCAGAGCTTCACCGAGCTGGAAAAGAAGAACGAGGCGCTCAGCGAGCTGATCGAACAACACGCTGCGCAGGTACGTGCCGACAGCAAGGCGACCACCCACCAGGCTGCCTGGCTGCTGATCGGCGGCATCCTGCTGATCTGCCTGCTGCTTGGTTTGATCACCCGCCACCTGATGGCCAGCGTGCTGCGGCCGCTGAGCAAGACCATCACCGTGGCCAGGGCCATCGCCCAGGGCAACCTGCGCAGCCCGATCCAGATCGAGCGAAACGATGAAGCCGGCCAGCTACTGCAGGCCCTGGCCGACATGCAGGGCAACCTCAAGCAGATGATCGACACCATCCGCCATGAGAGCGAGCAGTTGCAGAGCACCGCCCAGAACCTCAGCGGCGCCTCGCAAAACATCGTGCACAGCTCACGCGAGGAGTCGGACCACGCCACCAACATGGCCGCAGCCATGGAGCAGATGATCCAGAACATCGCCCAGATCGCCGACCATGCGCGCAACGCCCAGGCAATCTCATCCCAGTCCCAGCAGCTGGCCAGCGACGGCGGCCAGGTGATTCTTGGCGTGGTGAACGGCATGAGCCGCATCGCCGAGGCGGTCAACGAATCGTCCAGCACTATCACCGCCCTGGGCCAGTCGTCCGAGGAAATTCACTCGATCATCCAGGTCATAAGCGGCATTGCCGAACAGACCAACCTGTTGGCGCTCAACGCCGCCATCGAGGCGGCCCGTGCCGGCGAGGCCGGGCGCGGCTTCGCCGTGGTCGCCGATGAGGTGCGCAGCCTGGCGGCGCGCACGGCCCTGTCGACGCAGGAAATAACCGGCATGATCGATCGCATTCGCAGCAGCACCGCCCAGGCGGTGAACAGTATGCAAACCGGGGTGACGCGGGTGAACGACGGGGTCAACCTGGCGCGCCAGGCCGGCGAGTCGATCAGCGAGATCCGTGGCGGCGCCCAACGCGCCGCCAATATGGTGGAAGAGATTTCCCACACTATCGGTGAGCAGAGCAAGGCCAGCAGCGAGGTGGCCCAGCGGGTCGAGCGGATCGCCCGCATGTCGCAGCAGAACAACCAGACGGTAAATGAGCTGGCCGCTGCCGCCCAGCACCTGGACAGCGTGGCAAGCAGCATGCAGCGCGCGGTGCAGCTGTTCCAGACCTGAGGCAAACGCTCAAACCCTGAAACAGGCTTGCACCTGCGCAGCCATCGGCCGATGGTTAACCATCGGCAATGGATTGCGCTCGTCATGAAATGAAAATTCGCTGACGTGCGATGCGAAGTGGCCACAGCCATTGCTGCCTTAGAGTCGGTGCACAACAAAACCGTGCCCGGAATCACGAGAGCAGCCATGAGCAGAGCCACCCGAACGAGCGAGACCGCAACCCCCACCCAGCGCCTCCCTGCAGCCGACCGAAAGCGCCGCGCACGCAAGGGGGCCAACCTCCCGGACAACGCGCTGCACCAAGAGCTGATCGGCACCGCTGCCAACCAGACCCTGGCGGGCAACCCGCTAGTCAGCGTGCGCCCGGCCGACCTGGCCAGCTGGGCTGGCTGCCTGTTCAAGGCGGTGGGCAAGTCGCCGCTCAAGGCTGGTGCTCATGCGGGTGGCTACCTGAAGTCGCTGCGTGGCATCGTCGGTGGCCATTCCTGCATCGCGCCAGACCCAAAGGACAAGCGCTTCGCCGACCCGGCCTGGCAAACCAACGCCTTCCTGCGCGCACTGCTGCAGAGCTACCTGGCTGGCCAAAGTGAGCTGAACCGCTTTATCGAGTCCACCAACCTTGCCCCGCCGGAAAAGAGCCGCGCCCGCTTCATAGCAGCCCTCCTGGCCGACGCCATGGCACCGAGCAACTCGCCGCTGACCAATCCGACGGCGCTGCGCAAGCTGGTGGACACTGGCGGCATGAGCCTGGCCAGGGGCATCCGCCAGTTCGGCGACGATCTCCTGAACAACCGCGGCCTCCCGAGACAGGTCGACAGCGCGCCATTCAAGGTTGGGGAAAACATTGCCACGGCCAAGGGCGAAGTGGTCTTTCGCACCGACATGTTCGAGCTGCTGCAGTTCGCCCCCACCACCGAACGTGTTTTTGCCAGGCCTTTGGTGATGTCGCCGCCGCAAATCAACAAGTACTACGCCATCGACCTATCGCCGGAGAAAAGCCTGATCAAGTGGATTCAGGACAGCGGCGTAACCCTGTTCGTCATCAGTTGGCGCAACCCCACCCGCGAGCATCGCGACTGGGGCTTGTCCGATTACGCCCTGTGCCTGGACCAGGCTGTGGACGTGGCGCGCAGAATCACCCGTAGCCCGGATGTAAACATGTGGGGCTCCTGCTCGGGCGGCATCACCCTGGCCGCCTACCTGGGCTGGCTGGCGGCCCGTGGCGAAGGCCACAAGGTGGCCAATACCAGCTGGGCGGTGTGCGTGCTCGACATGCCCTCGGCACTGGACGACACCACCCTGGGGCTGTTCAGCACCCCGTCCGCCCTGCGCGCGGCCAAGGCCAGCTCCCGGCGCAAAGGCGTGCTGAGCGGCCAGGGCATGGCCCGCATGTTCGCCTGGATGCGCCCGAACGACCTGATCTGGAACTACTGGGTAAACAACTACCTGCTGGGCAACAAACCGCCGGCTTTCGACATCCTGGCCTGGAACAACGACACCACGCGGCTACCGGCCCAACTGCACGCTGACTACCTCGACCTGATCCAGCAAAACCCCTACAGCAACCCGGGTACCCTGGAGGTTGCCGGCGAGGCGATCGACATGACCCTGGTAAAGGTGGGCGCCTATGTGGTGGGCGGCACCACCGACCACATCACCCCTTGGCAGGGCTGCTATGGCACCGCCCGGCTGTTTGGCGAAAACTCCACCTACGTGCTGTCCAATGCCGGGCACTTGCAAAGCCTGGTGAACCCGCCGGGCAACCCGAAGTCGTTCTACTACGCGGCACCTGCCGCAGCCGAGGCCCCGGAGGCCTGGCTGCAGAACGCCGGGGAGCGCCAGCAAGGCAGCTGGTGGCCGCATTGGCGCGAATGGATCGGGCAGCGCTCGGGCGACAGCCTGGCGGCGCCGAAGAAGCTCGGCTCGCGCAAGTACCCACCCCTCTGCCCCGCACCTGGCACCTATGTCATGGAGCGTTGAAGCGGCCATCTGCTCCTCAGGCTACCCCCACGCCAGACGTGGGGGGCAGCACTTTGCGCAAACCAGGATCAGCCGAGCGGCACGGCGCCGGGGTCTCGGTTGTTGGCGCGATAGGCTAGGCTTTTGGAGGGCTTTTCAGGAGCAGGGTCGAGATCCGCATGAGACTGTTCAACTTCATCGATAGCAGCATGGAGCAGATTCTCCTGGCTTGGGAAAACTATGCTCGCTCGGTTGAAACAGACCTGCCGAAACTGGATGCTGTCGGCTTGCGCAATCATGCCGAGAAAATGCTGCGTACTGTTGCCTTGGACATGAGAACGCCCCAGGCCAGGCACCAGCAATCTGAAAAGGCACAAGGGAGAGGGCCTACGGGCTCCAGCGATACGGCAGCGCAAACCCATGCGGTCGCTCGTTTGATAGCTGGGTTTTCAATGGATCAGATGGTGTCCGAATACCGGGCATTGCGCTCCAGCGTCTTGTCACTCTGGCTTAACCAAGAGTCGTTGGCAGGGACGCATCATGTCCAGGACATGATTCGCTTCAATGAAGCCATCGACCAGGCGCTCGCAGAGTCCATCGCCGCGTACGGATCAGCAGTGGAATCGACCCGAAAAATGGTGCTGGCAGTGCTGGGCCATGACTTGCGCTCCCCCTTGGGCGCGGTTCTCATGGCTGGCGAGCTGCTCCAGCGGCAAAAGGGGCTGGATGCAAAGGCCAAGGTGCTCGCTACCCAAGTCTGTACCAGCGCACGCAGGGCGAACGCCATGATCAACGACCTGCTGGACCTGGCCCGCTGCAACCTGGGCACTGGCATTCCAGTGGACTTGCGCTGCGTGGCGTTGAATCCAATCTGCCACGCTGTGATTGACGAACTACGCACGGCGTTCCCGCACGCGAAGATTACCCTCGATGAGCAAACGCACATCACGGGCCAATTTGATCCTGACCGCATCGCTCAGGTGTTCAGCAACCTGATAGGCAATGCCCTGCGGCACGGTGATTCAACGACCCCGATCAAGGTCACGGTTGGCGAGGTACAGGGCGCTACACGGGTCAGCGTGCAAAACTCAGGCGAACCTATCCCTCCTGAACTGATGCCATACCTGTTCAAGCCAGAAGGCAGATACTCAAGCTATTCGTCCGGCGAACGGGGCTCTACGGCGGGGCTAGGCCTTGGGCTGTTCATCGCATCGGAGATCGTCTCAAGTCACGGTGGCAGAATCGAAGTGCAATCGACCGACGAGCAAGGGACGACGTTCGAGGTCATTCTGCCCGCTTCAACGGGGTGAACCCTGTTCATCAGGGGGGTGCCGCGTGAGCATCTGCAGGTTGTACATAGCGCTTTGTTTTGTAGCGGTTTCCTGCCGATTGTCTGAATGAGCGCCGCCAGTATCCTGCACAGTTGAAACGTCATCTTCGCAAGCTATCTTTGACGGACTATAAGACTAAAGTCGTAGGAGAACGGCATGCGTATTCGCGGTCATGTTTTTTGGGGCTGGGCAGATCCAGTGCTTCATCATCGGGCTCATGACGAGGCGCTGGACGACGGCACCTCGATAGATGTCCAGGTCAGGCTTTCCCGGACTGGCCACACGCAGATGTTCATCGGCGTGTATGCGGGCTGCGGAATGGCCCTGCACGAAGAGGCCTTCGATTCTCGACCGGGTGAATCCACCACTCGGGCTCTGGCCTGGGGCGTGGGGCGTGCAAGACGACTTGCTACCGACCAGCGCCCAGCTGTGAAACAAGTAGCCTAGATTCAAGCCCGTCTTAATGGTGGTCGTTGCACACAGATGTCAGCGGCCACCCACCTCAAGCAACCTCCATGGGCCAGATTCTTAACGAATGCTCTGTTGGCACAGCCATTGCTCCTCCCTGTAAATCCAGGCAAAAGACCACCAATGGCTCATCGCCATCTTGCCGCATGACCGCACCAATCAGCATCAAATGAGTGCAGCGTGAAACGGGGGCCGCTTGGCGGCCCCTCACTCACGGCTCCCGCAGCCTCCTGATTTGCCCCATGGCAACTGGCGGTTCTTTTCAGTGGGGGATGGAATCATCGCTACAATCAATGAACGTCCAGCAAGAGCCAAACCCATGAGTGTTGTTCGCAGTCATCGCTCACTGATCGCCTGGTTGCTCTACGCCTGCGTGCTGTTCAGCGCATTGGCCTGCAGTATCAACCATGGGCAACAGAGCGGCTTGGCACTCAATGGCGTCGGCGGCCTGTTTTGCTCAGCTGACAACCACGCCGGGGCCGCACTTAAAAGCAGTTTCAGTGAATCGAAAAGCTACAGCGTGATGCCCAACCTGGGCTGCCCTCTCTGCAGTGCTGTAACCCTGAGCATTGCTGCACTGCTGTGCCTCAGCTGGTTACTGCGCCCGGCTGGCAAGACCTTCGTCCTTTCCCAGCCAGCCCCCCATGCTTCCCCCCGCTTCATCTGGCCCCCGGCCAACCCCCGCGCTCCTTAGCAGCGTTCGACGCACTCGCACCTGCACCTTCGCCGCGGGCACCTTAGTGCGCCTGCCTGACGGTTCAGTTGTGCCTGCCCGCCGCAAAAGCATGCTTTGCCAAATCGAACGACTGAACACTTGAACCAAGGAGCGCACGATGCGCCATATTCCTTTGCTGAGCCTGGCGTTGAGCCTGGGCCTGAGCCCGCTTGCATACGCTGATCAAGTGGTACTTGATGAAACCCTGATCAAGGACGAGTACCGCAATGATCCGACCGCCCCCACCATCGGCGAAAAGCGCGCCGACTTCGCGCGTATCCCCGGCGCCGCTGCGGTAGTTGACGCCGAAACCTACAAGACTGGCCGCAGCAGTACCTTGCAGGATGCCCTGGGCCTGGCCACCGGGGTATTCATCCAGCCGCGTTTCGGTGCTGAGGAATCGCGCCTGTCGATTCGTGGTTCTGGCCTGCAACGCACCTTCCACGGCCGTGGGCTGTTGCTGATGCAAGACGGCGCACCGGTCAACCTGGCTGATGGCAGCTTCGACTTCCAGACCATCGAACCGCTGGCTACCGACCATATCGAGGTGCTACGCGGCGCCAATGCCTGGCGCTACGGTGCGGCCAACCTGGGCGGCGCGATCAACTTCGTGACGCCCACCGGCGCGACCGCGCCGCCGGTAGACCTGCGCTACGAGGGCGGCAGTTTTGGCTACCAGCGCCGCTATGGCGCGTTTGCCCAGGACTTTGGCGACTGGGATGGTTTCGTGAGTTTGTCGGACTCAAACCAGGACGGTTTCCGCGACCATTCCAGGCAGGATAACCAGCGCTATTTTGCAAACCTTGGCGGGCGCATCAACGATAGCCTAGCCACCCGTTTCTACCTGACCCACGTGGAAACCGACTCCGACCTGCCCGGTAACCTGACCAAGGCACAGATGCGCAGCGACCCCAAGCAGGCATCGGCGGACAGCATCAGGGGCGATCAACAACGTGACTTCACCCTCAACCGGGTCGGCAACATCACCACCTTGCAACTGGAGGGTAGTCACAGCCTGGAGCTGGCGACCTACTACAGCGAAAAGTCGCTGTTCCACCCCATCTTCCAGGTACTCGATATTGACAGCGAAGACTATGGCGCGCGCCTGGCGCACAAGTGGCAGAACGATCAGGGTTGGCGCACGACTGCTGGTGTAGAGGCCAGCCAGGGACGCAACTGGGACTCCCGCTATGTCAACGTTGCCGGGCACAAAGGGCGCAAGGTCAACGAACTGCACCAGACTGCGCGCAACCTCAATGCGTTCGGCGAGCTGGAAATCCCCGTGGCCGAACGCTGGGCGCTGATCGGTGGTGCTGCCTGGCTGCACCAACAGCGAGAAGTTGACGACCGCCTGAAGTGCAACGCGTTCGTCACGGCGTTTTGCCTGCCACAAGATGAGTCGTTCGACGCCACCTACCAGGGCTATATCGGCCGCATCGGGGTGCGCCATGACGCGGCCGAAGGCTTGCAGGTGTTCGCCAACCTGAGCCAAAGCCTGGAACCGCCAACCTTCAGTGAACTCACCGGGGGCCAGGTGGTAACCCAGAACGACGAGCAAAAAGCCAATACCCTTGAAGTAGGCATGCGCTGGTCGCGTGAAACCCTCGACCTGGACCTGGCGGTGTATCGCAGCGAGATTCACGATGAACTGCTCACACTCAACGACAGCAATGGGCAGCCACTGGGTACAGTCAACGCCGACCACACCATTCACCAAGGTGTTGAATTAGGTGCAGCCTGGACGCTTGGCCAATTTACCCTGCGTGGCCAGTACCTGCTCAACGACTTTCGTTTCGACGGTGACAAGGTCTATGGCGATAACCGCCTTGCCGGTGTGCCACGCCAGTTTGTAAAGGGCGAAGCCTTGTGGCAGCTGGACGGTTGGTACGTCGGGCCGACATTCGAGTGGGTACCCACCCATTACAACGTGGACCAGGCAGAAACCCTGTATGCCGATGGCTATGCGATCTGGGGCTTGAAAGGCGGCTATCGGCCGGCCACCGGCCTGGGTTTCTTCGTTGAAGGGCGCAACCTCTCCGACAAGACCTACGCGGCCACGACCGGGGTGATTGCCGACGCGCGGGGCCAGGACAGCGCCCAGTTTCTTCCTGGCGATGGCCAGAGCCTGTTCTTTGGGCTGGAGTGGCGGATGTAAAAATGCCTACCGGGGCTGCTTCGCAGCCCATCGCCGGCAGGCACAACAAGACAGGTCAGTAACACCTTGGCACGGAATATGTGCACAAAATTCCCACTTTTTGGTTAAGGCTGCAAGGCAAAAAAAATCGACTGAAAAGTCAATAAAATCATAGATAAATTTCCGATGCGCGGAGCCGGCAACCGCCAGATCAGGAGTGGCGACGACGCTTGACCAGGACGCACCAACCCTAAGTTGCACCCAACTCGCGGGTTGGCATGAACATTGTTTGTATACAAACCCAATAATAAAAGTACACAAGCATTACGGAGTCACGATGGCGTCAATCTCACGTCCCGGTGTTGCCCAGCTTAATGCTCTCCCTGCCGAAACGGCTGGGCCCAGTCAGCTGGAGCTGAGCCCGCGTCTGTACAGTACCGACCTGGCACCAACCCGCGCGGCAAATCGCACCTGGGGGCGCTACAGCCTGTTTGCACTGTGGACCAACGATGTGCACAACATCGCCAACTATTCCTTCGCCATCGGCCTCTTCGCGCTGGGCATGAGCGGCGCACAGATCCTCGCAGCCATCGCCCTTGGCGCGCTGGTGATCTATGGCCTGATGAACCTGTCCGGTTACATGGGGCAGAAGACAGGCCTGCCCTACCCCGTGATGTGCCGGATCAGCTTCGGCATCCATGGTGCACAGATCCCGGCACTGATCCGCGCGGTAATCGCCATCGCCTGGTTCGGTATTCAGACATACCTTGCCTCGGTAGTGCTGCGCGTCCTGCTCATTGCCATCGCCCCGGACCTCAAGCCCTACGACCAGAACTCGATCCTCGGCCTGTCGACCCTGGGCTGGGTCACCTTCCTCGGCATCTGGTGCGTGCAGGTGGCGATCTTCGCCTACGGCATGGAGATGGTACGCCGCTACGAATCCCTCGCCGGGCCGATCATCCTGGTTGCCTTCGCAGGCCTGGCGGGCTGGATGTACTGGCGCAGTGGCCTGGCGATTTCCTGGTCCAGCGGCAACGCGCCGACCGGCTCCACCATGTGGCTGAAAATACTCGGTGCCGCCGCGCTGTGGGTCTCGCTGTACGGCACCATGATCCTCAACTTCTGCGACTTTACCCGTAACTGCCCCGACCGCCGCACCATCAGCGTGGGCAACTTCTGGGGCCTGCCGGTGAACATGCTCGGCTTCGCGCTGATCGCCGTGGTGCTGGCCGGTGCGCAGTTCAGCATCGACGGCAAGCTGGTGCAGGGCCCGACCGAGATCGTCGCCGCCATCCCAAGCACCGCCGGCCTGGTGCTGGCCTGCCTGGCCTTCCTGATCGTCACCGTGGCGGTGAACATCATGGCCAACTTCGTCGCCCCGGCTTTCGTGCTCACCAACCTGGCACCGAACCTGCTGAACTTCCGCCGCGCCGGCATGCTCAGCGCCTCCATCGCGGTGCTGATCCTGCCCTGGCACCTGTACAACAGCCCGTCGGTGATCGTGTACTTCCTCGGCGGCCTGGGTGCCCTGCTCGGCCCACTGTACGGAATTATCGTCACCGACTACTACCTGATACGCCGCGGCCGGGTGAACCTGCCTGAGCTGTATAGCGAAAGCAGCCAGGCCGCCTATCACTACCGTGGTGGGGTCAACCTGCGCGCCGTAGCGGCGTTCATCCCGGCGGCGCTGATCGCCATCGTGCTGGCGCTGGTACCGGCGTTCGATACGCTGTCGCAGTTCTCCTGGTTCTTCGGTGCCGGCCTGGGCGGGCTGATCCACTACGCCATCGCCAACCGCAGCGCCAAGTACCTCGACGTATCCGGCGAAACCATCGCAGTGGATAGCACGCACCACTGACCGGGGCCGGAAACAGAAAAAGGTTCATCGCGCCTACTGAGGCACGATGAACCTTTTTCCATACCCTTGCCCTGCTGGCTTTTTCGCCAGCGCCGTTCCTTTGCGTTAACTGAACACCCAGAGTACGCGCGTGGGCTTGTCGGTGAGGTTGGCGTAACGAAAACTTGCGTGGGGTTGCAGCTGAAAACTGTCACTGGCGCGCAGGGTTACCGGCTCGCCGCCATCCAGCCAGACGGTCAGCTCGCCTTCAAGCACAAAGCAGCCCTGTTCCGAACTGTCGTCCAGGTACTCCTCGCCGCTGCTGGCCCCCGGTTCCAGGTGGCTATCGAGCATGGAGAACGCGCCGGTTATCGTCGGGGATGCCAGCACATCGGTGATGCCGCCTGCCAGGTGAAGCGTACGGCGCTCGTGAGGGCGGGTGACCCAGTCGAGCTCGCGGGGCTTGTCCAGCTTGTAGAAGTAGGCCGTGGAGACGCCGAGTTCCTCGCTGATAGCCGTGAGGTCGGCCACGGTTGGGCGCGATACACCCCGTTCGACCTGGGACAGAAAGCCCACCGAACGGCCAATGCGCTGGGCCAGCTCGCCCAGGGTCAGGCCTTTGAACTTGCGCAGGTCGCGAATCAGTACTGCCAGGCCTTCAATTTCTTCGTGCACTTTCATAGTTGAATCGCGACTTTCGGACGGGAGAATAATGCCCTGAAAAGTACATGATTCATTGCACAAAGCAAGATTCTTCAAGGAATTGCGGGAACTGGCGGGGGTGGATTATGGGCTGACAGCTGGTAACTTGGGGCCGCCTTGCGACCCATCGCAGGCAAGCCAGCTCCTACAGGGACTGCGCAATTCTTGAAATATGCACTTTACCTGTGGGAGCGGGTTCACCCGCGAAGAATCCAACGCAGTGTATGGCACCGGCTGCGCCGGTGTTCGTGGGTAAACCCACTCCCACAGAGTCCCTGCGCTGCCTTCGCTTAGCGCACAGCCTCGTACGTCAGGTCCAGGCACTTGCGGGCCTTTTCCACCAACTCGTCGATCTCTTCGATACTGATTACCAGTGGCGGCGCGATGATCATGGTGTCGCCCACGGCGCGCATGATCAGGCCGTTGTCGAAGCAGTGCTGGCGGCAGATCATGCCCACGCCCTTGCCTTCATAGCGGGCACGGCTGGCCTTGTCTTTCACCAGTTCGATCGCGCCAAGCATGCCCAGGCCACGCACTTCGCCTACCAGCGGGTGGTCGGCCAGTTCGCGCAGGCGCTGTTGCAGATAAGGCGCGGTTTTATCATGCACCTGCTCGATGATCTGCTCGTCACGCAGGATCCGCAGGTTCTCCAGGCCCACCGCAGCCGCCACTGGGTGGCCGGAATAGGTGAAGCCGTGGTTGAAGTCGCCGCCTTCGCTGATGACTTTGGCCACTTCGTCACGCACGATCACACCGCCCATGGGGATATAGCCGGAGGTGAGGCCCTTGGCGATGGTCATCAGGTCGGGCTTGAGGTCGTAGTAGTCGCTACCGAACCATTCACCGGTACGGCCAAAGCCGCAAATCACTTCGTCGGCAACGAAGAGGATGTCGTACTTGGCCAGGATCTCCTTCACCTTCGGCCAGTAGGTTTGCGGCGGAATGATCACGCCACCGGCGCCCTGGATCGGTTCGGCGATGAAGGCGGCGACGTTGTCTTCGCCAACTTCGAGGATCTTCTTCTCCAGCTGCTCGGCTGCCCACACGCCGAAGTCGGCCTCGGTCATGTCACCACCTTCACCGAACCAGTACGGCTGCGGGATGTGCACGATATCCGGAATCAACCCGCCCTGCTGGTGCATACCACTCATGCCGCCCAGGCCCGCGCCCGCCACGGTGGAGCCGTGGTAACCGTTGATGCGGCCAATGATCACCTTCTTGCTCTTCTGGCCTTTGAGCGCCCAGTAATGGCGGACCATGCGCAGTACGGTGTCGTTGCCTTCGGAGCCGGAGCCGGTGAAGAACACATGGCTCATGCCTTGCGGGGCCACATCGGCGATCGCCTTGGCCAGCTCCAGCGCGGGCGGGTGCGCGGTCTGGAAGAACAGGTTGTAGTACGGCAACTGCTTCATCTGCTGGCTGGCGACCTCGGCCAGCTCATCCCGGCCATAGCCAACCGCCACGCACCACAGGCCCGCCATGCCGTCGAGAATCTTGTTGCCTTCGCTGTCCCAAAGGTACACGCCCTTGGCCGAGGTGATGATGCGCGGGCCTTTCTCGGCCAGTTGCTTCACATCGCTGAACGGGGCCAGGTGGTGGTCGCGGCTCATCGCTTGCCAGGCAAGGGTCTGCGAATTCTGTTCACTCATTGACTTCACTCCATCAAGTTGCGCAGCCATGCTGCGCGGGTACTTTTCTGTATTTGGGTACGGGGGCTATTCAGGCAGACAGCAACAGCTTCTGGCGCAGTACCGAGCGCTGCCGGCAGGCCTTGCCAAAGGACTGGAAGATGGTCAGGTAATGCGGGTTATCCATGACCTGGAACTCGGGGTGCCATTGCACGGCCAAGGCAAAACCCTTGCCGTTCTCGACCGAGATCGCTTCCACCAGGCCATCGGGCGCCAGCGCTTCCACCCTCAGCCCAGGGGCCAGTACATCGATGCCCTGGCCATGGATGGAATTGACGTCGAAAACCGCCGGCAAGCCCATGCGGTCGAGCAGCCCACCTGGCTCTACATGCATGGTGTGGCGCGGGCCATATTGCTTTTCGATGGGCTCGCCCTTGCCTTCGCGGTGGTCCATGAACACGCCGGCCTCGTGGACCTTCTGGTGCAAGGTGCCGCCCAGTGCCACGTTCATTTCCTGGAAGCCACGGCAAATGCCCAGCACCGGCACACCGGCAGCGATGGCCGCGCGCATCAGCGGCAACGTGGTGGCATCACGCAGCGGGTCGTGCTGGGTGCCCTCGGCACTGGCCGGGCCGTTGTAGTGGAACGGCTCGATGTTGGACGGCGAACCGGTGAAGATCAGCCCATCCACCACGTCGAGGATATCGGCGCTGGCCATCAACTCGCCGAGGCTGGGTATCACGATGGGTAAGCCACACGCTGCCTTGGCCGCCGCACGTGCGTACTTCTCGGCGATGGTCTGGGTGGCATGCTGCTCAATCATGCTGGTGCATGCGGTAATGCCAATAACGGGCACACGTGGCATATCTTCCTCCGGCAAATCGGTATTGCGCGTGGTATTGAAACGTTGGAAAGGCGTCTGTTCGAACTGCAGCAGCTACAGGAACCAGCGGTATTCGCGGGCGTCGATGTGGCGCATGAAGTCCAGTTGCTCCTGGTATTTGTTTTCGCAATAAACCATCACGAACTCACTGCCCAGGCCTTCGTTGACCACCGGGTGATGGCGCATGGCGGCCAGGGCACTGAGGGCATCCTTGGGGAAATCGATGCCACTCTGGCGGTTGTCGTTCAGCGGGGCGATGGGCTCGACGCCGCGCTCCAGGCCATGCTCCATCCCGGTCAGGATGGCCGCCAGCACCAGGTACGGGTTGGCATCGGCGCCGGCAAGGCGGTGTTCGATGCGCAGGTTGCGCGGGTCGGACTCAGGGATGCGAATGCACGCATCGCGGTCTTCGAAGCCCCAGCTGGCCTTGCTCGCCGCATTGACCATGGCGCCGTAACGGCGGTAGGCATTGTGGTTGGGGGCGAAAATCGGCATGCAGTGCGGCAGCAGCTCCAGGCACCCTGCCACCGCATGGCGCAGCTTGCGCTGTTCGGCGCCCGCCAGGATGTTGTTGCCGGCAGCGTCGTACAGGCTGACGTGCACATGCATGCCGCTGCCCGGCGCATCCAGGTACGGCTTACTCATGAAGCTGGCACGGTAGCCGTGTTTCATCGCGATACCGCGGGTACTGCGGCAGAACAGCGCCGACCAGTCCGCCGCGCTCAGCGCATCGTCACTGTGGGAGAAATTGATCTCGAACTGGCCCGGGCCCAGCTCCGCGGTGATGACGTTGGCCGGCACGCCCTGCTCGTTGGCGCCATCCACCATTTCGTGCAGCACCGACGAAAAGCGTGACAGCCGCTCGATGTGCATGTTCGGCTGGTCATCTTCGTCTTCGGTCGCGGTGTCGCGTGGGTACTGCGGCAGGCCGTTAGCGAGCTTGCGGTCGAACAGGTAGAACTCCAGCTCGAAGGCCACCACCGGGCGGATGCCACGCTTGGCCAGGCGCTGGAGCACGCGAGCCAGCACTTCACGGGGTTCGAACTCGATAGGCTTGGCGGTGCCGTCGGAGGTAATCAGCATCTGGGCGATCACTTCCTGTTCCCAGCGCACCGGCTTCAGGGTACCCGGCACCAGGCGCCGGGCGGCATCCGGGTCGCCGTCGGCGAAGCAGTAGTCACCAATCGGGTAGAGGCCACCCTGGGTACCCAGCAGCACGCAGTTCTGCGGCAGCTTCAGCGGCGCGCCGGCTGCGACTTTTTCCAGCATGTCCATGGGGTAGCGCTTGCCGTAGAAATGCCCAGGTATATCCAGGGCAATCAGGTCGACATAACGGATTTCTGGGTGTTTCGCTCGGAACGAACGCACTTCAGTCAGCAGATCCGGAAAGATGACACTCATCTTCTTATCCTTGTGAGGTGAACAAATTCAATTGAAAACCCAGAGCACACGGGTGGGTTTTTCCGTCAGGTTGGCGTAACGGAACTGCGCGTGGGGTTGCAGCTGGAAGCAGTCGTTGGCCTGCAGGGTCACGGCCTCGCCTTGGTCCAGCCATACCGTGAGTTCGCCTTCGAGCACGAAACAGCCCTGCTCGGAACGGTCAGTCAGGTACGGCTCACCACTGGTGGCGCCGGGCTCGAGATGGCTGTCGAGCATGGAGAAGGCGCCGGCGATGGTGGGCGAAGCCAGCACATCGGTGATGCCCGACTCCAGGTACAACGTGCGCCGCTCGTGGGGCCGCGTGACCCAGCTGATGCTGCGCGGCTTGCTCAGGTTGTAGAAGTACGCAGTTGATACGCCGAGCGCTTCACTGATGGCGGTGAGGTCCGCCACGGTAGGGCGCGAAACACCGCGTTCGACCTGGGAGAGGAAGCCGACCGAGCGGTTGATACGCTCGGCCAGTTCGCCCAGGGTCAGGTTCTTGAATTTGCGCAGGTCGTGAATAAGGATCGCGAGGGCTTCAACCTCTTCGTGCATCTTCATCGATTCGGACTGCCGTGAAATTTTTTGAGTTATTTTTCATGAAAAAATACCTGAAAAAATTCACGAGTCAAGCGAAGCAGGAAAATGAGCATCCGCGAGTAGAAGTCTGGAGGCACACAGAGCCAAGCCGGGGCTGTTGCGCAGCCCCTGTGGGAGCTGGCTTGCCGGCAATGGGCCACAAAGTGGCCCCTGACTGCTTAACAGACTGGCAGCAGAGCGATAGGCTGGCGCTTTTCACCTGCACGGAAGCGCCTATGACACAGCCATACCAGGGAAGCTGCTTGTGCGCAGCGGTCAGTTACGAGCTACTCACCCCACCAAAGGCCGTGAGCCATTGTCATTGCAGCCAGTGCCGCAAAGGCCACGGTGCCGCTTTTGCGTCCTACGGCAGCGTGCCGCGCAGCATGCTGCGAATACTTCGCGGCGCCAGCAGCATCAAGGCTTTTGCCTCTTCGCCAACGGTCGTGCGCGAGTTTTGCGCAGCGTGCGGCTCGAGCCTGTTCTGGTCACGCTCCCGAGGTGAGTTTGCCGACTGGGTGTCGATAGCGCTGGGCACGCTTGATACGCCGTTCCTGCCCACGAAGCAGAAACATGTTCACCTTGATTGCGCCGCCCCCTGGCACGCGCCTTACGCACCTGAGCTTGACTGACAAAGGCCAGTGCAGACCTGAAGATTTATGCATCGCCGCCTTCGCGGGCATGCCCGCTCCCACAGGTACTGCGCAAACTTAAGGCTATTACTACACCTGTGGGCTTTAGCCGCGAACACCGGCAACGCCGGTGCCATCCACGCTATGGTTCATACACGCCCTTCTCGGTATGTGCAGTTGATGAGGCTTCGACGCGCGGCGCATCAACTGGTCGCCACGCCTGCCACGTCTGTGCTGGAAGCCGCCTTCGGCGCCGGTTTTGAAAGCCCCGAGGCTTTTTCCAGAGCGTTCAAACGTGCCTTCGGCATGGCCCCGAGCGTGTTTGCCAAGGCGCCGAACTGGCAGGCCTGGAGTGCGGTGTTCGTTGTTCCTCACCTATCCAGGAGTATTACCATGCAAATCCGTATCGTGGATTTCGCCGAAACCCGCGTGGCCGCGCTCGAACACATCGGGGCGCCCGGCCTGGTCGGTGAAAGCGTTGCACGCTTCCGCCAATGGCGCATGCACAGCGGCCAGTCGCCGGTGGCCAGCAGCCGCACCTTCGGCATCCCCTACGACAACCCCGACACCACCCCAGCCCACGCCTTTCGCTTCGCTGTGTGCGGCGAGATCGACGAAACCGTGCAGCCCAACGATTTCGGCGTGCACGAACGGGTGATTCCGGCAGGGCGTTGTGCGGTGATTCGGCATATCGGCTCGCCAGACCACATCAGCGAAACCATCTACCCGCTCTACCGTGACTGGTTACCGTCGAGCAATGAAGAGCTACGTGACCATCCGTTGTTCTTCCACTACCTCAGCGTGTATCCGGAAACGGCGCTGGAGCAATGGCAGACGGATATCTATGTGCCGCTGAAGTAGGCCTGGCCTTAGGGGGCTGGGCAAAGGGGCCGGGCAAAGCCAACCATCACCGGCGCGGACGCGTGGCTGGCCAAATTGGTAGACTATGCCCAATTCCCAAATCCACCCGGCAGCGGGCAACCGCGCCGGGTATCAGATGTGTGCCCCAGATGCCCCAAGAATCAGCTGTAATCCAACGTGCGGAACCGTCTCGGCGCTTCAGCGTTGCACCGATGATGGACTGGACAGACCGCCACTGCCGGTTTTTCCTGCGCCTGCTGTCCAGGCAAACCGTGCTCTACACCGAAATGGTCACCACCGGCGCCCTGCTGCACAACGACGCCCACCGTTTCCTGCGCCACGACGTTTCCGAGCACCCGCTGGCCCTGCAGCTGGGTGGTAGCGTGCCGGCCGACCTGGCCGCCTGTGCGCGCCTGGCCGAGGAAGCGGGGTACGACGAGGTCAACCTCAACGTCGGCTGCCCGAGCGACCGGGTGCAGAACAACATGATCGGTGCCTGCCTGATGGCCCACCCGGCGCTGGTGGCCGATTGCGTGAAGGCCATGCGCGATGCGGTGTCGACCCCGGTAACGGTCAAGCACCGCATTGGCATCAACGGCCGTGACAGCTATGCCGAGCTGTGCGACTTCGTCGGCCAGGTGCGCGAGGCCGGCTGCCGCAGTTTCACCGTGCATGCGCGCATCGCGATTCTGGAAGGGCTGTCGCCGAAGGAAAACCGCGAGATTCCGCCATTGCGCTATGACGTGGCGGCGCAGTTGAAGGCAGACTTCCCGGACCTGGAGATCGTGCTTAACGGCGGGATCAAGACCCTGGACGAATGCCAGGCGCACCTGCAGAACTTCGATGGTGTGATGCTGGGGCGTGAGGCGTATCACAACCCTTACCTGCTGGCCGAAGTGGACCAGCGACTGTTCGCCAGCGGGGCGCCAGTGGTCAGCCGCAGTGAAGCGCTGGCACAGCTGCGGCCTTATATCGTCGCGCATATGGAAAGTGGTGGCGCGATGCACCATGTTACCCGGCATATTCTGGGGTTGGCCCAAGGCTTCAAGGGCGCACGGCGCTTCCGCCAGTTGCTGTCGGCGGATATTCACAAGGCGGCGGAGCCGTTGGCGGTGTTTGACCAGGCGGTGGAGTTGTTGCAAGGGCGCTGACTCTGCCCTGGCAAGCGGCGCAGTCAGTGTGGGAGCGGCCTTGTGTCGCGAAAGGGCTGCAAAGTAGCCCCGGCAAATTGTGCGTCTACGCTGAAATCCTGGGGCTGCTTTGCAG
>NZ_JBDJLK010000094.1:0-20406 GCF_039673335.1 Pseudomonas sp. TWI929 | reverse complement strand
GCCTATTAGCGGGTGAACCCGCGAATCGGCCGGAACAGGCAAAAAAAAGCCACGAGGTCACCCCCGTGGCTTCTTTCACAACAATGGCCGATTACAGCGCCATGTCATTCTCAGGCTTGCTTTCAACCGGCTGGCTAGCCGCACCACCAAAATCAACGCTGGCGTCGATCACCGGTGGCTTCTCCAGCTGCAGTACTTCAGCGGTGTAGTTCCACTCTTTCTGGGTGGCCGCTGCCGACTCGTTCAGCTTGGTGCCGTAGCTCGGCACGATTTCCTTGATCTTGGCCTGCCACTCAGGGGTAGCGACCTTCTCCTTGAACACGGTTTCCAGCACGTTCAGCATGATCGGCGCAGCAGTCGAAGCACCTGGCGAGGCACCCAGCAGGCCAGCAATGGTACGGTCTTCGGAGGCCACCACCTCAGTGCCCAGCTTCAGCACGCCGCCCTTCTCGGCATCACGCTTGATGATCTGCACGCGCTGGCCAGCCTGCCACAGGCGCCAGTCTTCTTTCTTGGCGTTCGGGAAGTAAGTGCGCAGGGCTTCGAAGCGGTCGTCGTCAGACAGCATCAGCTGGCCAGCAAGGTACTCGACCAGCGGGTACTGCTCGATACCTACCTTGGTCATCGGCCACACGTTGTGGGTCGTGGTGCTGCTGAGCAGGTCCAGGTACGAGCCGTTCTTCAGGAACTTGGTCGAGAAGGTGGCGAATGGGCCAAACAGGATCACGCGCTTGCCGTCCAGCACGCGGGTGTCCAGGTGCGGTACCGACATGGGTGGCGCGCCGGTCGAGGCAATGCCGTAGGCCTTGGCCATGTGTTGCATGGCCACGGTCGGGTTCTCGGTCACCAGGAACGAGCCGCCCACCGGGAAGCCCGCGTATTCCTTGGCTTCAGGGATGCCCGACTTCTGCAGCAGCTTCAGTGCGCCGCCGCCGGCACCGATGAACAGGAACTTGGCGTCGGTGGCCGACTCGGTACCGTCCTTCAGGTTCTTGTACTCGACGTGCCAGGAGCCGTCCTTGTTGCGGGTGATGTCCTGCACTTCGCTGGACAGCTTCAGGTCGAAGCCTTTCTGGGTCTGCAGGTGGCCAACGAACTGGCGGGTAATCTCGCCGAAGTTGACGTCGGTGCCGATCGGGGTCCAGGTCACGGCCAGCTTCTGGTTCGGGTCGCGGCCCTCCATCATCAGCGGGACCCACTTGGCGATCTGCGCGTGGTCCTCGGAGTAATGCATCGGGCGGAACAGCGGGCTGGCCTGCAGCGCGTCGTAGCGCTTCTTCAGGAACTTGATGTTGTCATCGCCCCACACGAAGCTCATGTGCGGGGTGGTGTTGACGAACGAGTGCGGGTTCTTCAGCACGCCCTGGCGAACCTGCCACGACCAGAACTGGCGGGAAATCTGGAAGGCTTCGTTGATTTCGATGGCCTTGGTGATATTGACGTTGCCGTCTTTGTCTTCCGGGGTGTAGTTCAGCTCGGCCAGCGCAGAGTGGCCGGTACCGGCGTTGTTCCAGCCGTTGGAGCTTTCTTCGGCCACGCCGTCCAGGCGCTCGACCATTTCCATCGACCAGCTTGGCTCCAGCTCGTGCAGCCACACGGCCAAGGTGGAGCTCATGATGCCGCCGCCGACCAGCAGCACATCTACTTTTTTGGTTTCTGCGGCGTGCGCTTGCATAAAGCTTGCAGCGACAGCCAGACCCAGCAAGGTCTTGCCAGCTTTCTTGAACATTGATCAATTCCAGTCAGGAGAACGGAGGGAGGGCCTGTGGCTGGCCCAGGTATTCCGTGTTCTTCAGCGCAGGCTTGTTGTTGATCATTGTTCAGCAGCCAGAGAACCAGAAAACGACTCGGCCTTTTGTCGAATTGACCGACAAGGCTGAATCGTTTTTCCGATTGTATCTTAAATGCCAGCACAAACAAATTGCCGGCCCGAGAGTCAAGGTGGCGGGTTGTCTCAGGCCTGGGAGGGCCTCATCGCCGGCAAGCGAGCGCCTCCCTTTCCATGCCCAGGGCAAGACCTTCAGCTGAATCGCCCATAAACAAAAACCCCCGGCCATGTGCATGACCGGGGGCTTTGGATCACGCCGCAAGCGTCGCGATCAGGGTACCGCCAAGATTACTGCTGCTGAGGCAGTTTATCGATTGGGCCGCAGCCACCGATGATCTTGGAGATGGAAACCGAAGGGTGGAACAGGTAGTCGTAGGTGCAGTTTTTTGGTTGGTTGTAGACTTGGCCAGTGCAACCCGACAGCAGGGCAACACTCGAGACAACAGCAACGGCTACGGTGGCCTTGAACAGCTTTTTCATTACTAAGTCCTTTAAATGAATCATCTTCGGCCATCTTCTGATGGCGGCGGGATGATACCGGACCCAGGCATTGGATCCAAGTCGTGCATGGCATGGGTTCTTTGCAATTGTGCAACAACAGGTTGTAAAGCTCGCAACTGGCGACGATAGTTGGGTGAACTACCTTCGTACTGCCCAACAGGAGCCCCCCCATGCTCGGCGTCACCGACTACGGCGCATTCGTCATCGCCTTCATCATTCTGCTGGCCATCCCCGGCCCGGGCAATTTCGCTTTGATCACTGCCACCGGCAAGGGTGGCATCAAGGCTGGTCTGGCCGCGACCTTCGGGGTGATCGTGGGTGACCAGGTCCTGTTGTGGCTGGCGGTAGCTGGCGTCGCCACCTTACTGGCCACCTACCCTGCGGCCTTCCACATCGTGCAATGGGCCGGCGCCGCGTACCTGGCCTACCTGGGCCTGCGCATGCTGATGAGCAAACCCGGTGACGCGCCGCGGGCCAGCCGCATGGACAATGGCCAGTACTTGCGCCAGACCATGCTGATCACCCTGCTCAACCCCAAGGCGATCATGTTCTACATGGCGTTTTTCCCGCTGTTCATCGACCCAGTGAAGCACCAAGGGCTGGTGACCTTCGGCTTCATGGCTGCGACGGTGGCGGTGATCACGTTCCTGTATGGGGTGATTGCCGTGGTGCTGACTCACCGGTTGGCCGAACGCATGCGCGCCAACCCTCGGATTACCAATATGTTCGAGCGGCTGGCGGGGGCTTGCCTGGTAGGATTCGGTATCAAGCTGGCGGCGATGCGCTGAGGGCCCGGGGACCGCAAAGCGGCACCAAAATTTCAAAGGCAAAAAAAAGCCCCCGGCAACTCACTGTTCCTGGGGGCTTGTTCAATCAGCCATCACCCAATCAATTGGTTTCCAGCTGATACGCCTTGCTCACGAACAGCGCCGCAAACAGGCTTTTACCTTCCTTGAAGGTGTATTCCTCCTGGAACTTGCCATCTTCGACCAGCTTCTGCCCGATGGCGCACTCCGAGTCGCTGTGGTTCTTGCCCTTGGCGCCGAAATCACTGCTCCACGACGACAGCCCGACCTCTTCGCAGAAGGCAGCGAACTTCGCCTTCGGTACATTCTGCTGGTAGGTGCTGTAAGCCTCTTTCAGCGATTTGAAGCCGCTGTAGCTCACGCTGTAGTTCTCCACCTTGGCCTTACGGGCAAAAGCGCTTACCGCTTCAGCCAATACCGCCTGCCCGGTAGACGGGCTGTATGCACCGATAAGCATGGCGCTCAAGGCATTCTTGAGCTGGGTTTCGACATCGTCCAGCTCCGGCAACGACTGGAAGTCGGCCTTGCGCACAATCTCGCCCACCTTGGAACCGTCGTTACGGTGGGTCACGACGAACGCCATCGAGCCCTCTCCGTCACTGGAGCGTTTGATGGTGAAGTCCAGGTCGACCGTGGTGCCGAAATCACCGGTGCTGCTGACCAGGAACGCGCCAGTAACTGGCTGACGCACAGCCAGGTTGGCACCCCAACCGAAGTTCGACTGGGTGGCCCGGCCATTGGCGGCCAGCTCGGCGCGCGGCTGGATTTCATCACTGACATCAGCCACCAGCACCACCTCGGCACCCTTGCTGGCAACGTAAGGGTTGGCCATCTGCATGCCAACCAGCTGGATGTGAATGCTGCCGTCCTTGGCATCACCGTCGTGAGCCAGCTTCAGCGCATCGGCCTTCAGGTAAACCCCGCCAACGTTGCGGCTGACGTTGAGCTGGTACTTGGCCCAACCCGCCAGGCCTTCTTCAGCCGAACCACCACGTGACGATTCCACCAGGCCCATCAGGCTGCGCATGAACTGCTGGGCACCATTGGTCTCTGCTGCCGCCACGCGGATTTCGGGGTCGGCCACCGTCAGGTTGCCGGAAAACGCCGAGTAGGAAATGTCGCCTTCAGACAGTACGTCCTCAAGGAAATAGCGCTCCTTGAAGTCGTCGTAGTAGGCCAGCGCAGCCTTCTTGCCCGAACTGGAAACCATTGCGTAACCACCGCCGAGCACCAGCACTGCCGCCGCAACACCGCCAATCAGCAGCTGCTTTTTGTTCATCTGTTTGATCATGGTGTTTGCCTCACTGGACCATGGCGGAAGCGTTGTTCCAGTCGTTCACGAACTGTTGGGAGACCTCGGGGGTCCAGCTGAAATCGATGCCGGCGTTGGGGAATTCCCTGGCCAGCACGGCGCCAAACGACACGCGGTCGGCACAGTGGTCCTGCTTGCACGCCTCGGGCTCACCCGCGCTGTAGGCACGGTAGGTAGGCACGGCGCGGCCATCGTCCAGCGGGTAGTACGGCGTGGCGTTGGCCACCTGGGTCACGTACCAGCCTTCGCTGTATTCCTCGTCCGCCACCAGGCGGCCTTTGCTCGGAAAATCGATGGTGTAGAAATCCCCCTGCTTACCGGTGACGTGCACCATCATCGGCGCCACGCTGGCCGAGGTCGAAGGGTCTTGCTGCGCCAGCGGCGAAGCGAAGCGCACCTTGATGCCGGCCATTTGCGCCAGGGCTTCGGTTTCGCGGCCCTTGAAGTCGCTCATGCCGTCTTGCAACTGCTGGTAACGTTCCAGCACGCGGGTATGCACGCGGGCCAGTTCCTGTTGGCGCTGACGCGCCTCACGCACACGCTGTTGCTCACGCTGAGCCGCCCAGTTGGTGCCTTCACGCACATCGAAGAACAGGCCCTGGCGGTTGATGCCGATGCGGTTGCGGGTGATCTTCAGCGCGTCGTTACCCCAGATGTTGTTGGAAATCGCCGACAGGTCTTTGACGATGAACAGCGTGGCCACATCGGTGGTGGTTGGCGAGGTGGCCTTGATCAGGTCGAAGATCTCCAGCGCAGCTTCCTTGTACTTGTTCGCGTCCAGGGCGAACGACTCGTCAGGCGTGACTGCAACGTAGTACGGGTCGCTGCCGAACGGCCTGAGCACGTTGTAGCTGGAGCGGGTGAAGGTCAGGTACACCTTCATCTGCCGGGCGGGGATCTCGCCGACCAGGAATGCGGCCTGGTCAGCTTGCGGGGTGAGGTAGGAAACCGCCTTGTCCTTTACCGCAGCCTCGAAGTTGTTGATGAACATCAAACCACTCGGGTGAACGTACGCGCGGGTCCAGGTATCACCACGGTAGGTGCCCACGGCCTTCCAGCTGATTTTCTCGAAACTGCCTTGGCCAAAGCCGGAGGCCGGGCACGGCATGGCCGGGCTGGTGGCGAACGACAGGGTGTCGCCGTCACCGATGATCGAGGTGCTCAGCACCCATTTGCAGCCAGCGCCATCGGTTACCTGCATCAGCTTCTGGTTCTGCAGGACCACGGCGCGGCCGAAGTCCGCCGTGGGGGCAGCGGCTACCGCTGCGCTGGCTGCAGGGACGGGGGGCGCGACAGGGGCTGGGGCAGGCGCTTCGACGGCCGGTGCAGGCGCTGGCGCTGCAGCAATGGTTGGAGCCGGAGCAACTTCTACTTTCGCAGGTGCTGCTGCAACTACCGCAGGGGTCGGCTCAGGGGCCGGGGCTGGCGCAGCAACCGGGGCAGCTGCTGCTACCGGGGCCTCGGCCTGTACGGGTGCCGGCGCAGGTGCGGCCGGGGCAGGTGCGGCCGGGGCAGCGGCGACAGGCGCGACAGGCGCGGCCTGAACCGGGGCCGGGGCGGCAGCGGCTGGCGCGGCGGCCAGAGTCACCAGGCCCAGGTTCGAGGCATTGCCCGAGCCGCTGGCGTAGAGGTTGCCCGTGGCATCGACCGCCTTCCAGCTCACCTTGGCTGTCGAGCAGTCCTTGGTGAACACGAACGGCAGCTTGGTCAGCAGGCCCGATAGCAGCTCCTGGTTGTCCCAGGCCGGGCGGGTGATGGTCATTTCAACCTGGGGTTTGCACCAGTTGCTGGCATCCCCTGGTACTTCGACCTTGATGTTGTCTTTCTTCGAGTAGGCCAGCTCATGGCCGAACGCTTGCGGTACCAGACCACAAGCGCCGATCACAGCCAGCGCGAGCGCGTGCTTTTTCATGGAGTTCCTCAGATCAGTTCCCAGGTGCCGTTGGCTTGTTTGCAGAAGGTGTTCTGCTCTTGCTCGGTCTGGCCGCTTTGCGACTTCAGGCTTACAGTGACCGGGCGGCAAGCGGCCTCGGCAGCGACCGTCTGGGTTGGCAGCGCCTGCACCGAATCCAGGTCGAAGCCTTGGGTTTCCTTGTTGGCGGCAACGTCCAGATCGTCCAGGTTCACTGCCGGAGTCACGCGCTTGGCTACTGCTTGCGCCTTGGGCTCGACGTAGTTCTTGTGCACGTAACCAACCGTCACGCCCTTGCGGCCGACCAGGATCCAGTCACCGGTAGAACCCACTGCGGTGAACTCGGTGTGGTTCTTCAGGCTGCCGACTTTCTCGCCACTCTGGTTGGGTGCAGCACGCACGTTCAGGTTGTCGCTGATGGTGACGTACGGTTCGTTGATCAGCTTCATCGACGGCACCGCCTGGATCTTCGGTGCGCGCTTGACCTCGACTTGCTTGGTCTTGGTGTACTCCTTGCCCGGCACGATCTGCGCAGTAGCGCCGGAGTGGTCGGACTTCCAGGTCACTGGCTGGGTGCTGGCGGTGGTCTGCTGCTGGCTCAGGACTTCCTGGGTACGCAGCGCCAGGGCCTGCTGGTCCTTCTCATCGAGCATGTGGCCGATGCGGTTGCCGACATAGGCACCGATACCACCTGCGATCAAGGCCGCGGCGATCTTGCCGTTGCCACTGCCCATGGTCGAGCCGATGGCGACACCGGCCAGGCCACCGATGACGGTGCCCGCTTGCTCTTTGCTGATCCCGAGCTGTGCACAGGCCGTGGTAGAGGCGATGGCGACCGCCAGAAGGGACGCGACGAATTTCTTACGCAAGTGGAGCACTCCATTTTCGGTGGGGCGCACAGCCGCGTACCGCAGCCAATGGTTGGCGGCAGCATTCGAAGTTGTGCGGGGTTTTCAGAGAGAGGGCGGCACTGGCCTCATCCAGCGGCGTGGCGCTGGATGGCAAATCACACTTCAAGCGAAGGGCATCGAGAGAAACCAGTACGTCGCAAAGCATCCAACGAGTCCATGTCAGAAAAGAATCTTCGCCCAACGCGCGTAATCATTACGGCGTATGGCTTGGGCGAGAGTGGCATTTTGCCGGCGCATTGTAGCGCAAGGTGCCATTGACAGTTCAAGACAAAATGTTGCGAGAAACCGCTCTATCTCAGACCCGGCTGGGTCGCCACCTGTGGGAGCGGCACATGGTTCAACTCTGGCGGCGCATGAACTCTGCAAAGAGCGGCACAGTGAAGTCCAGCACACCATGATCGGTGCTGTAGGCCATACCCTTGGCAATGACCTTGGCCCTGATGGGCCCCAGCGATGATTGGGTGCGCCCCATCGCCTTGGCGATATCACCCACCGCATAAGGCCCATCGCCGAGGCCGGACATAGCCCTGACGAAAAGCACTTCACTTGGGGTCAGTTGGTCGATACGCACCCTGAAGAACCCCGCATCCAGCAAAGCCAGGGTTTCCGAATAAGACTGAACGACATCGTCCAGCGATATCTCCGGCCCTTCCGCGTAGTTCCAGGCCGTGGAAGCCCACTCCTGCAGAAAGAACGGATAGCCCTTCGTTCGCACGACAATCTCATTCAAGGCGGCCTCTGCGATGGACGCCTCTTCTTCCAGAATCGGCTTGAGTACCGCCTGGGCCGCAGCTTCGGCATCCAGTGCATTGATTTCGGGATACAGGAACAGCCGCTCCGCGTATGACTTCGCCTCCCCTGCCAGCCGCGCGACCTGAGGCAGCCCGGCGCCAACAAGCAATATCGGCAGGCCTTCTTGTGACATCCGATACATGGCGACGATCAACGCCCTGAGGTCGGCTTCACTCAGGTACTGGACTTCGTCGATCAGCAGAATCCAGCCCTTGCCAGCGGCTTTGGCTGCCCGCCCTATCACGTTGAACAGGTCTGGCAGGTCGTATTGCAAGTTGCCACTGTCCGCAAGCCCAGGCTCCGGCTCTACGCCAACTTCCACACCTGCTATATCGATCTTGAAGATGGAGGCAAACCCGCGCAGGCCTTTGAGGCCCCGGTTTGCAATCTGCTTGGCAGCTTCCACGGTGGACAGCGAGCGCATGACCTTGCGCATTTCCGGGTAGAGCAGACGGGCAAGGCTGTCCTCTTCCGGCGACTCGACCTTGGAAACCAGCAGGCCTGCCTGCTCGGCAATTTTGCCCACTTCGTTCAATAGCACCGTCTTGCCGGTGCCGCGCAAGCCGAGCAGCATCATCGACCGCGCACTACGACCGTTGATTGCCCGGCCGCAGGAGACACGGGCGTGTTCAAGCACCGTGTCGCGCCCTGCCAGTTCGGGCGGCCTGCTGCCGGCACCGGGGGCGAAAGGGTTACGGTACGGGTCCATGGGCTGCCTCCAGGCAACGGTCATAGCAATAGATAGCGAAGTCTAGCGAATCTAGCTATCTTTTAGTAGATTTCGCTAGCGTTCAGCATTTTCCGCCCGCCGAGCCTGCCCGTCCTACAGCAAAAACTCAGAAACATCCCCTTCCGTGTAGGCCATTTCCCAAACATACTGCCAAACCGCTCAAACGCTTGCGACGGGTTATGTCGCGCTCTAGTCTCGGCTTGTCGTTGCAAAATCAACGGCCGGCTTTGACAGGCCGACAATTTTCCCGCACACGTGCACTGTTTATGGCGGCTGTACGTGGGGCACCTCCGTGTGCGCCGAGTTGCTCCGGGACCCTCGGTCTGTCAACCCATGTACAGCTGCCACCCTCTTGTTTGACAGCAAGCTTGCGGCAGCTCCAATGATCCTGGAGATGTGTATGCGCAAGATGGTTCCCGATCCACCCTACTCCCTCGATTCCACTCAGGTGCTGCAAGACACCCTGGTCCAGTCCTCAGAGTACGTACTCTGCGCCCTGTCCGTGGCCCGCCAATCGGTGCAGCTCAAACCCACTGCCCACAGCTCGATCGTGATGCAGGCCGTGATCCATGAAATGGAGGCGGTACAGGGGCTGGTCGAGTCGGCGTTGATGCAATTGCAGATGTGGCCGCATTTACCCACCGAGCCGTACATCCTGCATTAGCAGGCCTGGCCTCTTCGCGGGCGCGCCCGCTCCCACAGGGATTGCACAACCCTCAAGCACTGCACAGTACCTGTGGGAGCGGGCATGTCGAGGCGTCGAACCGCCGCGAAGAGGCCAGCACAGACAACCAAGATTCCAGGGAGATAAAAACAATGCCAACCGACAACACCCAAGAACCCACCACCGTCGGCAAGACCTGCTTCTACCAAGGCGAAAACAACACCCACCCGCTGTTCCGAATCGAAGCCGGCATCCCCTGCCACGATGCCCGCGAACAGGCATCCGAACTGATGGGCTACGTGCGCGACCTGATCATCACCGGCCTGATGGAAGGCGACCAGAAACTGATCTGGGCTTCGCATTACCTGAGTGCGATGGCCAAGGCGCTGCTGGATGATGCTGAGTTGGGGATGATGAAAAAATGAGCGGCGACATGCCAATAGTCGAACTGGGCTTGAGCAACACCAAAGGCTTCACGCTTTTCGGTTTCTCGAAAGCTCCGATTGTTGAATTATGCGCCTGGAGGTATGATTTTGACGAGGCAACACAAGGAGATGTAGGTGCAGAGCAGGCATTTGATAAAGGAGCTTCAGGCAGCCGGCTGGATCCTGAAACGTGTTACTGGAAGCCACCACATCTTCAAACACCCCAACAATCCAACACCATCCCAGTGCCGCATCCGAAGAAAGATCTACCGATCGGCACAGTGAAAAGTATCAGGGAACGCGCCGGGTTGATCTAGCCCGGTCCTACCGTCTCCGTTGCACTGAAGGAGAAAGCCATGCAATACCCAATCTGCATCGAATGGGGCGACGAAAAAACCGCTATTGGTATTCAGATTCCCGACATCCCTGGCGCGGTAACTGCGGGCGACACCTTCGAAGAAGCCTATGCGGCAGCTATCGAGGTGGCCCACATCATGTTGGAGGAGATTGCCAGCAGCGGGCAGACCGTTCCAATGCCTACCAGCGCTGCAATACACCGGAACAATCCGGACTTCGCTGGTATGGGCTGGGGCATGCTGGAACTCGACATCACGCCGTACCTGGGCAAGACCGAAAAGGTCAACGTCACGTTACCTGGATTCGTCATTCAGCAGATAGACCGATATGTACGTGATCACAACGTAAAGAGCCGGTCGTCGTTCCTGGCCGATGCAGCCATGGAAAAGCTGGGTCGCTAGAGACAAAAAGCCCCACTCGATGGTGGGGCTTTAAAGGATAGGTTCGGTTTCGGCACCAGCAACATCCATTTCCCAGAAAAAGAAGGCCCGAACGTAATGCCGGACTAAGCCAGCACCAGTGGATCGGGCACGATTGGCGATCATACTGCCGCCCGCACCTGTGAGCTTCAAGCAACGGTGATTATGAAAATGTATCAAAATTGATCCTGAAACGAAAAAGCCCCGCAGACGTTAATCTGCGGGGCTTCATCTTGTATGGCGGAGAGATAGGGATTTGAACCCTAGGTACTGTTGCCAGTACAACGGATTTCGAATCCGTCCCGTTCGACCACTCCGGCATCTCTCCAATGCCGCGCATCATACCAGCGTTCTTTTAAAAGGCAAACCTTTTTTTAAAAAAAATCGCGTGGTATCAGGCGCTTGCGTGAACGCGCCGCTTACAGCGGCACGCCCAGGCGCTTGGCAACTTCTTCGTAGGCTTCGATCACGTCGCCCAGGCCCTGGCGGAAGCGGTCCTTGTCCATCTTCTTGCGGGTCTCTTTGTCCCACAGGCGGCAGCCGTCCGGGCTGAACTCGTCGCCCAGCACGATCTGGCCGTGGAATACGCCGAACTCCAGCTTGAAGTCGACCAGCAGCAGGCCGGCGTCATCGAACAGCTTGCTCAGCACTTCGTTGACCTTCAGCGACAGCTTCTTCATTTCCACCAGCTGCTCGGCGGTGCCCCAGCCGAACGCGACAACGTGGGATTCGTTGATGAAGGGGTCGCCCTTCTCGTCGTTCTTCAGGAACAGCTCGAAGGTGGACGGCTCCAACTTGATGCCCTCCTCCACGCCCAGGCGCTTGACCAGGCTGCCGGCGGCGTAGTTACGCACTACGCATTCGACCGGGATCATGTCCAGCTTCTTCACCAGGCACTCGTTGTCGCCCAGCAGCTTGTCGAACTGGGTCGGCACGCCGGCTTCTTCCAGCTTTTGCATGATGAAGGCATTGAACTTGTTGTTCACCATGCCTTTGCGGTCGAGCTGTTCGATGCGCTTGCCGTCGAACGCCGAAGTGTCGTTACGGAACAGCAGGATCAAGCGGTCGGCGTCATCGGTCTTGTAAACCGATTTGGCCTTGCCGCGGTAGAGTTCGTCGCGTTTTTCCATGATTGGGCTCCGCTTGCTTGAGGTGTTGGGCTAGGCGATTTCGCGCCAGTCGAGCCCGTGTTCCTGATTCGCCACCTGGAGCCAGTCCGGGTCGCACCCAAGGGTGTCGACGAAGCACTGGCGGGCCAAGTGTGGCAGGTTGTTCTTGCTGCTGAGGTGGGCCAGCACCAGGTGTTGCAGGTTGCTCCAGCCCAACTCGTGTACCAGGCGCGCAGCCTGGTGATTGTTCAAATGCCCTTGCATGCCACCTACCCGCTGCTTCAAAAAGGCCGGGTAGTGACCGCGTGCCAGCATGTCGCGGCAGTGATTGGCCTCGATCAGCAATGCATCCAGGCCTTGGTAACGCTCCAGCAGCAGCGCGTCGTACGAGCCCAGGTCGGTGAGCATGCCGAAGCGTCGCTGGCCGTCACTGAGCACATACTGCAACGGCTCGTAGGCGTCATGCTCGACCCGCGCCGCTGTTACTTCCAGGCTGCCGATACGCAGGCTGTCGCCACAAGCGAGAAAACCGGCCACCTCCACCGGCTTGCGCATGCCGCGCAAGGTCCCTTGGCTGAGGTAGACCGGTACATTGTAGCGCCGTGACAGCAAGCCTACGCCATGCACGTGGTCGGCATGTTCGTGGGTGACCAGTACCGCACTGAGCTGGGCCGCCGACACGCCGAGCAGCGCCAGGCGCCGCTCGGTTTCGCGCAGGGAAAACCCGCAATCGACCAGGATGAACGTGTCACCACTGGCGATGAGCGTGCCGTTCCCTTGGCTGCCGCTTCCAAGTACCGCGAAGCGCACTTAGCCCAGGTGGTCCTGAATGGCGCTCAGCACGCGGCGGGCGATATCGGCCGGAGCCACGGTGTTGATGTTTTTCTCGACCGTGACCTGCACGCTCTCACCCACCTTGCTCAGGCGTACCTGGTAGCGCTCGGCACGGGCTTCACGCTCTTCCTTGCTCGGCTCGCTGCCGAACATGCGGCTTAAGAAGCCAGGCTCGTTCTGCTTGTCGTCAGGCTTTTCGGACAGGTTGATGTAGTACAGGCCCAGGCTGCGGTTGATGTCCTCGACACGCCACTCGCCACCCTGCTCCAGGGCACGGCCCACGCTGGACCAGGCGCGGTCCAGGTCGGCACCCAGGTACAGCACCGGGTTGCCGCTGCCGTCTTCGCTCAGGCTGACGCGGCTTGGCGCGTCGAAATCGCGCGCAGCCAGCAGCGACACCGAACCGCCCTTCTCGGCGCTGCGGTTCATGCTGGCAAGCATTTCGTCAACCAGCAGGGCATCGGCGCCAGTGTTGCTGGAAGTGGACGGGAAATCTGGCTCGCTGGTGCTGCCGGCCGGGCGCTCGACGCTGACCACGTACACCTCGGAAGTGTTGCGCTGCACGCCAGGCTCCATGCGCACACGGACGCGCACTTCGCTGTCACCGCTGCTGGCGGTGCTGGCCAGGCGCTGGCCGAGCGATGCCGACAGTTCGTCGAAACGCTGCCAGGTGGTGTTGAATTCACCGGTCTGCGGGCGCTCTTCGGCAATGCGGAAGCCGTTGTCCTCGAAGAACTGGCGAGCCACCGGCCACACTTCGGCTGGCGAATGCTGGGCCAGCACCCAACGGCTGCTGCCGCTGCGCTGCAGGCTGTAGTCGGTGACCTGGGCGGCGCCGCCGGTCAGCGGTTGCGGGCGCGGCACTTCGAACTCGCCAGTGGCGGTGTCGTCGGCGACGTTACGCGGGATCGGCAACAGCGGGTCAAGGCGCTTGACGTTGCTGGCGTCCGGCGGCAGCTGCATCGGCGCGGTCGGGTGCGCCTGCAGGTAATCGCTGCCGCGGTCGCGGAAATAGCCATCCTCGCCCCACAGCCAACCACACCCACTGGTGCTGGAAATGATCAGGGCAAGGGCGGAAAGACCAGCCAGTCGCTTCATGCGGTGTACTTCCTCTTAAACCAGTACGCCGGACTGGCGCAAGGCAGTACGGACTTTTTCGTGGCAGCCTTCGCTCAGCCAGGTCAGCGGCAGGCGAATGCCCTTTTGCATCAGGCCCATTTCGACGAGCGCCCATTTCACCGGGATCGGGTTGGACTCGCAGAACAGGTCTTTGTGCAGCGGCATGAGTTTTTCGTTGATCGCGCGGGCCTTCTCGGCATCGCCCGCAAGGGCAGCCTCGCACAGATCGGCCATTTCGCGCGGGGCGACGTTGGCAGTAACGGAGATGTTGCCCTTGCCGCCCATCAGGATCAGTTCGACAGCAGTCGGGTCATCGCCGGACATGACGATGAAATCGCTGCTGACGCCATCCAGGATGGCCTTGGCACGGGCCAGGTCGCCGGTCGCTTCCTTGATGCCGATGATGTTCTTCACCTTCGACAGGCGGATCACGGTGTCAGCCTGCATGTCGCAGGAGGTGCGGCCAGGGACGTTGTAAAGGATCTGGGGAATGTCGACGGCTTCGGCAATGTGCTTGAAGTGCTGGTACAGGCCTTCTTGCGTTGGCTTGTTGTAGTACGGCACCACCAGCAGGCAGGCGTCGGCACCGGCATTCTTGGCGTTCTGGGTCAGGTGCACGGCTTCGGCGGTGGAGTTGGCACCGGTACCGGCGATGACCGGAATACGGCGGCTGCTACGCTTGACGCGCTCGACCACGTGCTTGATGACCAGGATGTGTTCTTCGACATCCAGCGTGGCGGACTCACCGGTAGTGCCGACAGCGACGATCGCATGGGTGCCGTTTTCCAGGTGGAAGTCTACAAGTTTGTCGAGGCTGTCCCAGTCAAGACGCCCTTGTGCATCCATGGGAGTGACCAATGCCACCATACTGCCCGCAATCATGTAACTGCTCCTGCCGGAAAAAGAGAGCGGTAATGGTACTGGGGGCATCGGCCTTGCACAAGCGAAGCAGGCGGGCGGAGCATTCCCCTCGGCGCCTTATTTCGCTACCCTTGATCCTTTGATCGGTGCAGCGCGGCCCGCCGGGCCGTCGACCTTGCTCCCCGCCAGCGTCCACGACCTCGCATGCGAGCCCCGGGCCCTGCCGACAGGAGGCTTTCGCCCGTCCTGTGCCGACCGCTCATCGCTTTAGGAATGCTGCATGTCCACCCCCACCGTCCGCGAACAATTTCTTGTCATCAGTGCCTTGGGGCCGAACCCCATGGAACTGGCCAACGTCCTCAGCCGCGCTGCCTTCGAGAACCGCTGCGCGGTGGTTACTTCGCGCCTGAGCCGCCACGGCGAGACCAGCGCCCTGGTACTGCAGGTGGGCGGCAGCTGGGACGCCCTGGCGCGCCTCGAAGCCATGCTGCCGGGCCTGGGCAAGAAGCACGGCCTGACCCTCGACGTGGTGCGCAGCGCCGACCAGGAAGTGCGCCCGCAGGCCCTGCCTTATGTGGCCTACGTCAGCGCCGCCTATCGCCCGGACATCATCAACGAGCTGTGCCAGTTCTTCCTCGACCACCGCGTCGAGCTGGAAGCCATGACCTGCGACACCTACCTGGCGCCGCAAACCGGCAGCAGCATGCTCAACGCCCAGTTCACCGTGATCCTGCCGGCCGGCACCCAGATCAGCTGGCTGCGTGACCAGTTCCTGGACTTTGCCGATGCCCTGAACCTCGATGCGCTGATCGAGCCATGGCGTCCACAGAACCCAATGTAAGGAAACCGACCATGGCTGTAGCACTCGACCAACCTGTTGCCGACTTCCAGGCCCAGGCCACCAGCGGGCAAACCGTCAGCCTGGCCGAACTCAAGGGCCAGCAAGTGGTGGTGTACTTCTACCCGAAGGACAGCACCCCGGGCTGCACCACCGAGGGCCAGGGCTTCCGTGACCAGCATGACGCCTTTGCCGCCGCCAACACCGTGGTGTTCGGTGTATCGCGTGACGGCATCAAGTCGCACGAGAACTTCAAGGCCAAGCAAGGCTTCCCATTCGAGCTGATCAGCGACAAGGACGAGGCCCTGTGCCAGCTGTTCGACGTGATCAAGCTGAAGAAGCTGTATGGCAAGGAATACATGGGCGTTGACCGCAGCACCTTCCTGATCGACAAGGACGGTGTGCTGCGCCAGGAATGGCGTGGGGTGAAGGTGCCGGGGCATGTGGAGGCCGTGTTGGCTGCTGCTCAGGGCCTGAACAAGGCTTGATATTGCCGGGGGCGCTTTGCGCCCCTTTCGCGACACAAGGCCGCTCCTACAAGGGACCGCGACCCCCTGTAGGAGCGGCCTTGTGTCGCGATAGGGCCGCAAAGCGGCCCCAATTACATCAAAGCATCGGCGAAACACTCGGCTCCTGCCTAGGCCAGGCATCCAGCACGGCCTTGATCAAGGTCGCCAGCGGGATGGCAAAGAAGATCCCCCAGAACCCCCACAACCCGCCAAACAGCAACACCGCGCAAATGATCGCCACCGGGTGCAGGCTCACGGCCTCGGAGAACAGCAGCGGCACCAGCACGTTGCCGTCCAGCGCCTGGATGATCGCGTACACCGTCATCAGGTAGATGAACTGGTCGCCCCAGCCCCACTGGAACAGCGCAATCAGCGTCACCGGCACGGTCACCACCACCGCGCCCACATAAGGCACCACCACCGACAGCCCCACCAGCAACGCCAGCAGCGCGGCGTAGTTGAGCCCCAACATGATGAAGGCGATGTAGGTGGCGATGCCGCAGATCAGAATCTCGATACCCTTGCCGCGAATGTAGTTGGCAATCTGCCGGTTCATCTCGTTGCCCACCCGGTTCAGCAGGGTGCGTTGGCGTGGCAGGTAGCCACTCACCCAACGGCCGATCAGTTCGCGGTCCTTGAGGAAGAAGAACACCAGGATCGGCACCAGTACCAGGTAGATCATGGCATTCACCAGCAGCGGCAGGCTGGACAACGAGAAGGTCAACGCCCATTGGCCGAACTTGCCGATTTCACCGCGCACCGATTCGATGGCATGCAGCACCTGCTCATCCGACACCAGGTGCGGGTAGCGCTCGGGCAGCAACAGCAACAGCGACTGCCACTTGCCGAGCATGCCCGGCAGCTCGTTGAACAGGGTGATCAGCTGGTGCCACAGCAGCGGCACCAGCACCAGCATGAACACCGCCAGCGCGCCCATGAACAGGGCAAACACCAGCATCACCGCCAGCCGGGTCGGTACCCGCACGCGCTCCAGGGCATTGACCAGCCCCTGCATCAGGAACGCCAGCACCATGCCCGCCAACACCGGCGCAAGCATGCCGCCCAGGGTGAGCACTGCGGTAAAAGCCAGGAACAAAAGGACCGCCAGCACCACTGCTTCTTCATCGGAGAAGTAGCGCTGCATCCAGTCGCGAAGCACTTTGAACATTGACGATCCTTGGAAAAGACTCAGGCCTTGCGCAGCCAGTAGGTGTAGGTACCGGCCTCGGCCGTTTCCTGCAGCAAGGTATGACCGGCCAACCTTGCGAAAGTGCGGAAGTCACGCTGCGAGCCGGCATCCGTGGCGATCACCTTGAGTACCGCGCCGCTGGCCAGGCGATTGAGCTCCATCTTGGCCTTGAGCAGCGGCAAAGGGCAATTCAGCCCGCTGGCGTCCAGTACGGCGTCGCAGGTCAGGGTGTCACTCATCGCGGGGTCTCCAAAGGCATTGCCAGACTGCTTGTTGGCATGGCTGGCTAGGATAGCGCCACTGGTCGCCAACGTGTGAGCCCGCTACAGTAGGTATCTTTGATCCGACGCGAGTTTCATGCATGAATCTACTGCGCCCTACCCTGCTGACGCTGGCCTGCCTGTTGGCCCTCCCCGGCCATGCTGACGACCTGCCATCACTGGGTGACGCCAGTTCCGCGATCGTCTCGCCGCAGCAGGAACACCAGCTCGGCCGTGCCTGGCTAAGCCTGCTGCGCGGCCAGGTCAACCAGCTTAACGACCCGCAGCTGAAGGACTATGTCGAAACCAGCGTGTATCGCCTGGCCGAGACCAGCCAGCTGCAGGACCGGCGCCTGGAATTCATCCTCATCGACAGCCGCGAGCTCAACGCCTTCGCAGCACCAGGTGGCATTGTCGGGGTCAACGGCGGGTTGTTCCTCAACGCCCAGACCGAAGGCGAGTATGCCTCGGTACTGGCGCACGAACTGGCGCACTTGTCGCAACGCCACTTCGCCCGCGGCGTCGAGGCCCAGCAGCGCATGCAGCTGCCGATGATGGCGGCGCTGCTGGCCGGTATCGTGCTGGCGGCCGGCGGCGCTGGCGATGCCGGTATCGGCATGATCGCCGGCACCCAGGCCGCGGCCATCCAGGAACAACGGCGTTTCTCAAGGCAGAATGAACAGGAAGCCGACCGCATCGGCATCCAGAACCTGGAAAAAGCCGGCTACGACCCGCGCAACATGCCGACCATGTTCGAGCGCTTGGCACGCCAGTATCGCTATGACGCCAAACCACCGGAATTCCTGCTGACTCACCCGGTGACCGAATCGCGTATCGCCGACACCCGCAACCGTGCCGACCAGGCGCCCAAAGGGGGTGTGGAAGACACTATGCGCTACCAGCTGATCCGGGCCCGGGTGGCGCTCACCTATGAAGGCACCCCGGGGCTGGCCGCCAAGCGCTTCCGTGCCCAGCTGGACGAAGACCCCAAGCTCGACGCTGCGCGTTACGGCCTGGCCCTGGCGCAGATCAAGGGTGGCCAGCTCAACGAAGCGCGTGAAATGCTCAAGCCGCTACTGGCCAAGGCGCCCAACGACATCACCTACAACCTGGCGCAGATCGACCTGGACATCACCAACAACCGCCTGGCCGACGCGCAACAGCGGGCTGAGCGCATGCAGGGGCTGTACCCGGGCAACTACCCGCTGAAACAGGTGCGCGCCGACTTGCTGGTGAAGCTGAACAAGCCCGCCGAGGCGGAGAAGGTGTTGAACGAGCTGGTCAAGAGCCGGCCGGATGACCCGGACGTGTGGTACGACATGGCCGAAGTGCGCGGTTTGTCGGGCAATACCATCGGCTTGCACCGGGCGCGTGCCGAGTACTTCACCTTGGTGGGGGATTTTGACCAGGCGATCCAGCAGCTGGATTACGCCAAGCGTCGGGCGGGTAGCAACTTCCCGCTGGCTTCGCAGATCGACCAGCGCCAGCGCGAGATCATGGAGCAAAAGCGCATGGTTCAGGAAATGATGGGTCGCTGATAATTTGGGGGCGCTTTGCGCCCCTTTCGCGACACAAGGCCGCTCCTACAGGGGGACGCGATCGCCTGTAGGAGCGGCCTTGCGTCGCGATTGGGCCGCAGAGCGGCCCCAGCAATTTCAGGCGTTACCGGACAACTTCAGGCGAGCCGCCTGGGTAAAGTCCAGCATCCGGTTCAGCGGCTTGATCGCCTTGGGCACCAACGCCGGGTCGACAAAAATCTCGTCACCGCCATTACGCAAGCAATGCAACACCCGCTCCAGGGTATTCATCGCCATCCACGGGCAGTGCGCGCAGCTACGGCACGCCGCGCCGTTACCGGCGGTAGGCGCTTCGACGAACTCCTTGTCCGGGCACAGCTGCTGCATCTTGTAGAAGATGCCACGGTCGGTGGCGACGATGAAGGTCTTGTTCGGCAGGGTCTGCGCCGCCTTGATCAGCTGGCTGGTGGAACCCACCGCGTCGGCCAACTCGATCACCGCTTCCGGCGACTCGGGGTGCACCAGGATCGCAGCCTCCGGGTACAGCGCCTTCATGTCGGCCAGCTGGCGCGACTTGAACTCTTCATGAACGATGCAGGCACCGTCCCACAGCAGCATGTCGGCACCGGTCTGCTTCTGGATATAACGGCCCAGGTGCTGGTCCGGGCCCCAGATGATGGTTTCGCCGTTGTCCATCAGGCTTTCGACGATTTCCAACGCGCAGCTCGACGTCACCACCCAGTCAGCGCGGGCCTTCACAGCCGCGGAGGTGTTGGCGTAAACCACCACGGTGCGCTCGGGGTGCTGGTCGCAGAAGGCCGAGAACTCCTCCACCGGGCAACCCAGGTCGAGCGAGCAGGTGGCCTCCAGGGTTGGCATCAGCACGCGCTTTTCCGGGGTGAGGATTTTTGCCGTCTCGCCCATGAAGCGCACACCGGCAACGATCACCGTTTCGGCCGGGTGGTTCTTGCCGAAGCGGGCCATTTCCAGCGAGTCGGACACGCAACCGCCGGTCTCTTCGGCCAGCGCCTGGATAACCGGGTCGCAGTAATAGTGGGCAACCAGCACGGCGTTCTGGGCCTTGAGCTCGGCAGCAATGGCCGCACGGTATTCGGCCTCCTGCTCGGCTGTCAGCGGGTTGGGCTGCTTGGCGTCGAGGTGGGCCTGAACCAACAGGCGTTCGGAAATCTGGGTCATGATCGCTGGACCTGCGGGCGCGTGTGCGCGTCAAATCGAGTGTATCACCCGGCCCTGACAGATCGGCTAAGGGTGCCGGACGGCACACAGGCCGCCACGGCCCTCTGCGGGCGCGGATTATTATCGGAGGCCGAAGGCTACAGACAATCCAGCGATTACTAAAGGGGTTTTTGTGTTGCCTGCGCTGGTCCTATCGCCGGCAAGCTGAACTGGCCTAATGATTTTGGACACCTTCATCGGGCGCTATGATGGCGCCCAATTGGAGGCAAAATTAGTGCGTAAATCTTACTCAAGAGAATACAAGGTCCAAGCTGCC
>NZ_JBDJLK010000093.1:0-20427 GCF_039673335.1 Pseudomonas sp. TWI929 | reverse complement strand
CCACAGGACCACCACAAGGCTGGAGGTTGGTGTTGTACCTGTGGGAGCGGGCAAGCCCGCGAAGAGGCCGGAACAGGACTGCACCACTCCCTCCACCACGGCCTTTTGAGGACCGCCATGAGCCCCCGCACCCCGAAGAAAACCCGCTCAGTCGCCCCATCGCGCATCCGCGAAGGCCTGCCCTTCCCCCTAGGTGCCACCTGGGATGGCCTGGGGGTCAACTTCGCCCTGTTCTCGGCCAACGCCACCAAGGTCGAGCTGTGCCTGTTCGACTCCACTGGCGAGCAGGAAATTGAACGCATCGAGCTGCCCGAATACACCGACGAGATCTACCATGGCTACCTGCCCGACGCTCACCCCGGGCTGGTCTACGGCTATCGCGTGTACGGCCCCTACGAGCCGGAGAACGGCCACCGCTTCAACCCCAACAAACTGCTGATCGACCCGTATGCCAAGCAACTGGTCGGCAGCCTGAAATGGTCCGAGGCGCTGTTCGGCTATACCATCGGCCACCCCGACGGCGACCTGTCGTTCGACGAACGCGACAGCGCGCCTTTCGTGCCCAAATGCAAGGTGATCGACCCGGCCTTCACCTGGGGCCGCGACCAGCGCGTGCTGATCCCCTGGGAACGCACAATTATCTACGAGGCCCACGCCCGCGGTATCAGCATGCGCCACCCGGCAGTACCGGAAGAACTGCGCGGCACTTTCGCCGGCCTGGCCAACGACGAGCTGCTCAAGCACATCAAGGAGCTGGGCGTTTCCAGCATCGAACTGCTGCCGATCCACGCGTTCGTCAACGACCAGCACCTGCTGGACAAGGGCCTGAACAACTACTGGGGCTACAACAGCATCGCCTTCTTTGCACCCCACCCACGCTACCTGGCCAGTGGCAAGATCGCCGAGTTCAAGGAGATGGTCGCGCACCTGCACGACGCCGGGCTGGAGGTGATCCTCGATGTGGTCTACAACCACACCGCCGAAGGCAACGAGCGCGGCCCAACCCTGTCGATGCGTGGCATCGACAACGCCTCGTACTACCGCCTGATGCCGGATGACAAACGCTTCTACATCAACGATTCCGGCACCGGCAACACCCTGGACCTCAGCCACCCCTGCGTGCTGCAGCTGGTTACCGATTCGCTGCGCTACTGGGCCGGCGAAATGCACGTGGACGGCTTTCGCTTCGACCTGGCGACCATCCTTGGCCGCTACCACGACGGCTACAGCGAGCGCCACGGCTTTCTCGTGGCCTGCCGCCAGGACCCGATGCTAAGCCAGGTCAAGCTGATTGCCGAACCGTGGGACTGCGGCCCGGGCGGCTACCAGGTGGGCAACTTCGCCCCGGGCTGGGCGGAATGGAACGACCGCTTCCGCGACACCGTGCGCGCGTTCTGGAAGGGTGACGAAGGCCAGCTGGCCGACTTTGCCTCGCGCATGACCGCTTCGGGCGACATGTTCAACAACCGTGGCCGGCGCCCCTATGCCTCGGTCAACTTCGTCACCGCCCACGACGGTTTCACCCTGCGCGACCTGGTGTCGTACAACCACAAGCACAACGAAGACAACGACGAGGACAACCAGGACGGCACCGACAACAACCTGTCATGGAACTGCGGCGTCGAAGGGCCGACCGATGACCCTGGCATCAATGCCTTGCGTATGCGCCAGATGCGCAACTACTTCGCTACCCTGCTGCTGGCCCAGGGCACGCCGATGATCGTCGCCGGCGATGAGTTCAGCCGTACCCAGCATGGCAACAACAATGCCTACTGCCAGGACAGCGAGATTGGCTGGGTAAACTGGGACCTGGACCAGGAAGGCGAAGAGCTGCTGGCCTTCGTCAAACGCCTGACCCGCCTGCGCCTGGCCTACCCGGTACTACGCCGCTCGCGCTTCCTGGTGGGCGACTACAATGAGGCAATCGGCGTCAAGGACGTGACTTGGCTGGCACCGGATGGCAACGAGATGAGCGTGACGCAGTGGGAAGACCCGCATGGGCGCTGCCTGGGCATGCTGATCGACGGCCGTGCGCAAATCAGCGGCATTGCGCGGCCAGGCGCCGAGGCTACTGTGCTGCTGATCGTCAATGCCCACCATGACATCGTGCCGTTCAAGTTGCCGACCGTGCCCGAAGGGGATTACTGGAGCTGCCTGGTCGATACCGACCGGCCGGAGTTGCGCAAGGGGCAGCATCTGCACTTCGACAGCACCTTTGAGGTGAAGGGGCGATCGCTGCTGTTGATGGTGTTGCAGCGCGACGAAGAGTGAACCTGAATGCCTGACGCGAGTCCCTTGTAGGAGCGGCCCGATCGCGACACAAGGCCGCTCCTACAAAGTTCCGTGCCAACCGTTTGATCGAGGAGCAACCGTGAACCCCGAAGCCGGCAGTAAAGGTTTCGCCAGTGTCAACCAGGCCCCGGCCGTGAAGCGGCTGCGGGTGCTGACGGTGAATACTCACAAGGGCTTTACCGCCTTCAACCGGCGCTTCATCCTGCCGGAACTGCGCGAGGCGGTGCGCAGCACCCAGGCCGATATCGTGTTCCTGCAGGAGGTGCTCGGCAGCCACGACCGCCACGCCGCGCGCTACCCCGGCTGGCCGCAGACCTCCCAGTACGAATTCCTTGCCGACAGCATGTGGAGCGACTTCGCCTATGGCCGCAACGCGGTCTACCCCGACGGCCACCACGGCAATGCGCTGCTGTCCAAATACCCGATCATCGAACATCGCAACCTCGACGTGTCGATCACCGGCCCCGAGCGCCGCGGCCTTTTGCACTGTATTCTCGACGTGCCCGGCCAACACCAGGTGCATGCCATCTGCGTGCACCTGTCATTGCTGGAAAGCCACCGGCAGAAGCAGCTGCATCTGCTGCGCAAACTGCTCGAATCGCTACCCACCGACGCCCCGGTGATCATCGCCGGCGACTTCAACGACTGGAAATCCCACGGTAACCGCACCCTCGGCCTGCTACGTGACCTGCACGAGGCCTTTGAGCGCCATTACGGCCACCTCGCCCGCACCTACCCTGCCCGCCTGCCGCTGCTGCGCCTGGACCGGATCTACCTGCGTAATGCCGAAAGCCATGGGCCGCGGATTCTGGGGCACAAACCTTGGTCGCACTTGTCAGATCATCTTCCGTTAGCCGTCGAGGTCAGGCTTTAGCAATCATTCTTCATAGCCACGCGGCGGCAAATAGCGAACCCCGCTATACCTTACTGTTTTACTCAAAAAAACAAGGGGTTGAGCCAAAGTACAGAACCTGAACAGATCCTTCACGCTTTCTTGACGCAAGCTGCTACCTCTCCTTAGCTGAACATTATCTAGTAGTAAAGATCTCGCGCCGGGCCTCTAGCTCGCGCCTTTGTGCGCGTTCGCGAAAGCTGGCGTGCTGGTTTGGGTCGCCCACTGTTTTTGCCGTACAGCTCGTGACAACAGGCCAGGTCCTCGGGCTGTACCCCACAAAAACAAAGGAGATCCGCTATGAAAAACACCTCGAGCCCCTTGCGCTTCGATCGTATTTTCTACGCGGTTTCCACGTCGCTGCTTCTGGCAACCCCGGTGGAAACTTTCGCGTTCGATTTACAGGGTGACCCCACCTCGCCCGATTTTCTGCAGCAACCCGCGGTGCCGCAGCTGTCGCTCGACCCGGTCAGTGCCAGTGGCTTGAACATCGGCACCTTGAACGCCTTCTCGCAATCGATGGGCGAACGCCACGGGCAGCCGGCCCCCGACCTGGTCGCCAGCCAATGGTCGCAGTTCTTCCCCAGCGCCGCGCGCAACGGCGCGCAACCCCCAGACCAGCTTGAAGCACCCAGCCAGCAACTGATGATCGGCCCGGACCTGTTCGTGCGTGAAACTTCAGCGGGCAATGTGCACCGCGCGGGGATTTTCGTGGGGCACAACAACCTGCAAAGCAGTTTCAACGGCATGCGCCCGCTGCTGGGCGACAAACAGCGCAATGCGGTGAACCTGAGCGGGGAAAGCCTGGGGGTGTACTGGAGCATGACCCATGAACAGGGCTGGCACCTGGATGCCGTGGCCATGGGTTCGCGCATCGACGTCAATGGCCGCGGCGAGAATGGCCAGCGGCTGGACGACAGCGGCCACGCGATGACCTTCTCGTTGGAAGGTGGCATCCCCATCGGGCTGGGTGGCGGTTGGGTCATCGAGCCACAGGCACAGTTGATCAACCAGCAGTTCTTCCCCGGTAGCCGCGTGCAGGAAGAGACCTTGCAGGCCTTCGACAGCCAGCCGAGCTGGAGTGGCCGGGTGGGTGCCAAGTTGTCCGGGAGCTATGAAGTGCGCGGCATGCCGGTGGAGCCCTATGTGCGGACCAACGTGTGGTATGACTTCAGCAATGCCGATGAAGTGCAATTGGACCAGGTCGACAAGATCTCCAGCTCGCGCTACTCGACCACGGTGGAACTGGGCTTGGGGCTAGTGGCACGGGTGACGCCTTCGGTGGCCTTGTTTGTCAGTGCCGATTACAGCAGTGATGTGGATGGCAATGATTTGAATGGGCTGATTGGTAGCCTTGGGGTGCGGATGCGGTGGTAGCCAGGTTCGGCCCTTTCGCGGCGGTTCGACGCCTCGATGAACCCGCTCCTACAACGGCCCTAGGTTTGGCGGAGATCGTTGTAGGAGCGGGTTTACCCGCGAATAGGCCGGGACAGGCAACAGATCAGGCGGGTTTCATCACCAGCACACCCAGCGGCGGCAGGTTCAGGGCCAGCGACAGTGGCTGGCCATGGCTGGCCACCTCGTTACTTTCCACCACCCCCAGGTTGCCGACATTCGACCCGGCATACAGCGCAGCATCGCTATTGAGCAGCTCCTGCCAACGCTCGCCGAATGGCACACCAATGCGGTAGCCCTCGCGCGGCACCGGGGTGAAGTTGGCCACCACCAGCACCGGCTCGCCACTGCTGCTCCAGCGCAGCCAGGCATACACGCTGTTCTGCGCATCGTCACCAATCAACCACTGGAAGCCCTGCGGCTGGCAGTCCTGCTCGTGCAGTGCCGGCACCTCGCGGTACAGGCGGTTGAGGTCGCCAACCAGGCGCTGCACGCCCTGGTGCTCGGGGTACTGCAACAGGTACCAGTCCAGTTCGCTGTCGTGGTCCCACTCCCGCCACTGGCCGAACTCGCAGCCCATGAACAGCAGCTTCTTGCCCGGGTGCGCCCACATGAAGGTGAGGTAGGCGCGCAGGTTGGCGAACTTCTGCCAGCGGTCGCCGGGCATCTTGTCGATCAGCGAGTGCTTGCCGTGCACCACTTCATCGTGGGAGATGGGCAGGATGAAGTGCTCGGAATAGGCATAGATCAGCCCGAAGCTCATCTCGTTGTGGTGGTAGGTGCGGTGCACCGGGTCGTTCTGGATGTAATGCAGGGTGTCGTGCATCCAGCCCATGTTCCACTTGTAGGCAAAGCCCAGGCCGCCCTGCTGGGTCGGTTGGCTGACGCCGGGCCAGGCGGTGGACTCCTCGGCGATGATCAATGCGCCCGGGGCCTCGTGGGCGGCCACGCCGTTGAGGTGGCGGATGAAGTCGATGGCCTCCAGGTTCTCGCGCCCGCCATGGCGGTTGGGCACCCATTCGCCAGCCTTGCGCGAATAGTCGCGGTACAGCATCGAGGCCACTGCATCGACCCGCAGGCCGTCGATGTGGAAGTGCTTCAGCCAATGCAGCGCCGAGGCCATCATGAAACCACGCACTTCGTTGCGCCCGAGGTTGTAGATCAGCGTGTTCCAGTCCTGGTGGTAGCCCTCCAGGGGGTTGTCGTACTCGTACAGGGCGGTGCCATCGAAACGCGCCAGGCCATGTTCATCGGTGGGGAAATGCGCCGGCACCCAGTCGAGCAGCACGCCAATGCCACCCTGGTGGCAGGCATCGACGAAGGCGGCGAAGTCCTCGGCACTGCCGTAGCGCGAGGTGGGTGCAAACAGCGACAACGGCTGGTAGCCCCAGGAGCCGCCAAACGGGTGCTCCATGATCGGCAGCAGTTCGATGTGGGTAAAGCCCAGCTCCTGCACGTATGGCACCAGGCGCTCGGCCAGTTCGCGCCAGTTGTAGTAACGCCCGACTTCGCCCGCCTCATCCAGCTCGCAGCGCCACGACCCTGGGTGCAGTTCGTAGATCGACAGGGGCATGTTGTAGGCATGGCGCTGCGCGCGTTGCGCCATCCAGTCGTGGTCTTGCCAGGCATGGCTGAGCGCACCCGCCACCTTGGACGCGGTGCTCGGCGGCAGCTCGGTGGCACGGGCCAGCGGGTCTGCTTTCAGCGGCAGTATCCCTTCCTTGCCCAGCACCTCGAACTTGTAGCTTTCGCCCACGCCCAGGCGCGGTACGAACAGTTCCCACACCCCGGCGCTGTGGCGCAGGCGCATAGGGTGGCGGCGGCCATCCCAGTTGTTGAAGTCACCTACCACCGATACCCGCCGTGCGTTCGGCGCCCATACCGAGAAACACACACCGTCGATGCCATCGGCCTTGGTCGGCTGCGCACCAAAGCGCCCGGACAGGTCGCGGTGGTTGCCTTCGGCGAACAGGTACAGGTCCATGTCGCCCAGTTGCGGGCCAAAGCTGTAGGGGTCTTCGGTGACCTGCTCGCCACCGGCCCAGCCGACCTGCAACAGGTACGGGTGTGCCTCATCGAGGTGCGCGCTGAACAACCCAGGCAGGCTACCCTGCTCCATTTCGGCGAGGATGCGCCCGTCATGCCGGGCCAGGATGCGCACATTCAGGGCATTGGGCAGGAAAGCGCGGACCACCTGCCCACCCGCACCATCGCCATGGGGGCCGAGTACCGCAAATGGATCGGCGTGCTCGGCGCGGGCCAGGGCGTCGAGGTCCCGTTGCCGAAGGCCGCCGTTTTCACGCGTTGTTACGTTCATTCTGACTCTCCCCAGGTACTGATCAGTCCATGCAGGCCATGCAAAGGCACGGCCAGCCAACTCGGACGGTTCTCGGCTTCGTATGTAATTTCGTAAGCGGCCTTCTCCAGGCAGAACAGCTCCAGTGCGGCACGCTCACCCTCGGCCTGTTGCCAGGCGTGGGGCATGGCGGCGGTGGCCAGGCCATAGGCTTCGACAAAGGCATGCCGCGACTGGTGCAGGTACTGCCTGGCAACACGTTGCCGGGCCTGCCGCGCCGGGTCGGAAAGGTCGACCGCAGACGCGCTGCGCAAGATCATGGCAGCAGCATAGTCGAAGGATCGCAGCACGCCGCTGACATCCTTGTACGGGCTGTGTTTTGCCCGGCGTTCGTCCAGCGGCCGGGCCGGTTCGCCTTCGAAATCGATCAGGTAGGCATCGCCCTGCACCACCAGCACCTGGCCCAGGTGCAGGTCGCCATGCACCCGCATCAGCAGGCCGCCTTCGGCCTGGTGGGCCAGGTTGGCCACGTGCTGGGCCAGGCCGTCGCGCTGCTGTTGCAGGTCGTCGACCAGCGCTTGGCTGTCGCTGTCGAGGCTGTGGTGGTGCTGGGCCAGCAAGTCGAGGGCGTGGGTCAGTTCGGCACCGATCTGCGTACTCCAGCGCTGGCTGTCGTCGCCAGTACTGGGGCGCGGCTGGAAGGCCTGGTCCTGGGTCGGCGCAGCCAACAGCAGGTGCATCTCGCCCAGGCGCTGGCCGAGCAAGGCAGCAAAGCCGCTGAGTTCGGCCAGGGCATCGGTGTGGGCCTCGGTGTCGTGGCTGGCGGGCTCCATTTGATCGCGGATGGCCCGCTCCAGGGTGTTCTGGGTCCAGGCCCAGGCATCGCCCTGATTGTTCAGGTAGCCCTGGGCGATCATCAACAGGTGCGGTGCGCCTTGTGGGTCCACCCGGCTGACCCAGGCCAGTAACGGCGAGATATTGGCAAAGCCGGCGGCGGTCAGGTAGGCGCTCATTTCCAGCTCTGGGTGAATGCCTGGGTTGACCCGGCGGATCAACTTGAGCACCACACGGTCGCCGACGACCACCGAGCTGTTGGACTGCTCGGCACTGAGGTAGCGCACTGGGCTTTCGTCGTTCAATGCCAGGCCTGCCAACTGCTGCGTGCAGGCGAAGCGCAGCTCGCCCGCGCCGTTGCCGCAAGGCAGGCGCATGCCGTCCTGGCAGGCACGCAGCACCGCACGGATGAAAGGCTCAAGGACGAAGGCGTCGGTGATCAAGCCAACCTGATGGGCCCGACGTACCCGCGACAAGGCCAGTTGCTGCGGCAACGCGGTATTGATCTGCTCCTCGGGCAGCAAGCCGAACGGTAGCTGGTAGTGATTGGCCACGCCGTCACTGAGCACTTCGATTTCGCTGAGCAGCACTGGCGTGGTGGCCGTGCTGAAGCGCACGCCATAGCGCAGGCGCACGTCGTCGATCGGCCCTTCCTTGCCGGCGAACCAACGACGTTTGGGCAGGTACTGCGGCAGGATGGTGGTTTGCAGGGTGTCGCTGGCGGGTGCTTCCAGCAGTTCTTCCATGCGCTTGCGCAGTACCAGCGTAGTCAATTCGGGTAACCCCTCGGTGGCCTGGATGTGCCAACTGGGCATGCGGTCGTGGGCGGCCAGCAGGAACCAGTAAAAGGCATAGGGTGGCAAGGTCAGCAGGAACGGCAGTTGCCCGATCGGCGGGAAGGCGCTGCCGCCAAGCATTTCTACCGGTACTTTGTCGGCGAATTGTGACAATTCCAATTCAGCCGCCTGGGCAGCGCGGGAAACGTTGGCCACGCACAGGATGACCTCGGTGTTGCCGTCGCCATCGGTGTACTCGCGGATGTAGGCAAGGATGCGCCGATTGCTTGGCGTGAGGGTGCGCAGCGTGCCGCGGCCAAAGGCCTTCTGCTGCTTGCGCACAGCCAGCATGCGCCGGGTCCAGTTCAGCAGCGAGTGCGGGTCGTGGCTTTGGGCCTCGACGTTGACGGTCTGGTAGCCGTATAGCGGGTCCATGATCGGCGGTAGCACCAGGCGCTGTGGGTCGGCGCGGGAGAAACCACCGTTACGGTCTGGCGACCATTGCATGGGCGTGCGCACGCCGTCGCGGTCGCCCAGGTAGATGTTGTCGCCCATGCCCAGTTCGTCGCCGTAATACAGGGTTGGCGTGCCGGGCATCGACAGCAGCAGGCTGGTGAGCAGTTCGATGCGCCGGCGGTCACGTTGCAGCAGCGGTGCCAGGCGCCGGCGAATCCCTAAGTTGATGCGCGCGCGGCGGTCTTCGGCGTAGTAATTCCACAGGTAGTCGCGCTCGCGGTCGGTGACCATCTCCAGGGTCAGCTCATCGTGGTTGCGCAGGAAGATCGTCCATTGGCAGTTGGCGGGGATTTCCGGGGTCTGGCGCAGGATGTCGGTGATCGGGAAGCGGTCTTCCATGGCCAGGGCCATGTACATGCGTGGCATTAACGGGAAGTGGAAGGCCATGTGGCATTCGTCGCCCTCGCCTTCGCCGAAGTACGGGCGGGTATCCTCGGGCCACTGGTTGGCCTCGGCCAGCAGCATGCGGTCGGGGTAGTTGGCATCGATTTCGGCGCGGATCGCCTTGAGCACATCGTGGGTTTCGGTGAGGTTTTCGTTGTTGGTGCCATCGCGCTCGATCAGGTAGGGGATGGCGTCCAGGCGCAGGCCGTCGACACCCAGGTCAAGCCAGAAGCGCATCACCCCGACCACCGCCTTGAGCACCTGCGGGTTGTCGAAGTTGAGGTCTGGCTGGTGCGAGTAGAAACGGTGCCAGAAGTACTGGCCGGCGACCGGGTCCCAGGTCCAGTTGGACTTCTCGGTGTCGAGGAAGATGATGCGCGTGCCGTGGTATTTCTGGTCGTCGTCCGACCAGACGTAGAAGCCCCGTGCCTTGCTGCCGCGCTTGGCATGGCGGGCACGCTGGAACCATGGGTGCTGGTCGCTGGTGTGGTTGATGACCAGCTCGGTGATCACCCGCAGGCCGCGCTTGTGCGCTTCGCTGATGAAGCGGCGTGCATCGGCCAGGCTGCCGTAGTCGGGGTGCACGGCCTTGTATTCGCCGATGTCGTAGCCATCGTCGCGGCGGGGCGAGGGGTAGAACGGCAGCAGCCACAGGGTGTTGACGCCAAGTTCGGCGATGTAGTCGAGCTTGCTGATCAGGCCGGCGAAATCGCCGATGCCATCGTTGTTCGAGTCGAAGAACGACTTGATGTGCAGCTGGTAGATGACGGCGTCCTTGTACCACAGCGGGTCGTCGATGAAGGCTGCCGGGCGGGAACGCTTGGCCATGTGCGACTCCTTTCAGATCTCTCTTTGGCTTGCACGATCCCCTGTGGGAGCGGCCTTGTGTCGCGAAAGGGCTGCGAAGCGGCCCCAGGATTTGCGTTTCACACAAGATTGCCGGGGTCGCTCTGCGACCCTTTCGCGACACAAGGCCGCTCCCACAGAGGGAACAGCGTGCGACCGTCAATGGGCCTTTTCGATGCGCCAGATACCGAACGGCAAATGCCAGGGCTCGATGCGCATCCATTGAGTCTTGCCGTACCACGACCAGCGGTGGCCGTTCATCAGGTCTTCACCGTGGGTTTCGGCGTTGTCATCCAGCCCCAGCTCCCACAGCGGCAGTTCGAAATGCGCCTCCTGGGCGTTGTGTGGATCGAGGCTGATCGCCACCAGGATGTAGTTGTCGCGTTCGGGCGTGCGCTTGGCGAAGTACAAGATGTTGTCGTTCCAGCAGTTGAAAAACGCCACGCCCAAGTGGGTTTGCAGGGCGCGGTTGTGCCGGCGAATGCGGTTGAGCTGGGCGATCTCGGCAATGATGTTGCCGGGCTGGCTGAAGTCGCGCGGGCGAATTTCGTACTTCTCCGAGTCCAGGTACTCCTCCTTGCCCGGCAGCGGTGTGCCTTCGCACAGTTCGAAGCCCGAATACATGCCCCACAGGCCCGAGCCCATGGACGCCAGCGCGGCGCGAATGAGGAACCCGGCGCGGCCCGAGGTGTGCAGGAAGTACGGGTTGATATCCGGCGTATTGACGAAGAAGTTGGGCCGGTAGCACTGGCTCCACGGCGGCTGGTTGAGCTGCTCGAAAAATTCGCGCAGCTCTTGCTTGGTATTGCGCCAGGTGAAGTAGGTGTAGCTCTGCGCGTAACCGACCTTGCCCAAACGCGTCATCATTGCCGGCTTGGTGAAGGCTTCGGCGAGGAAGATGACATCCGGGTGCTGGCTGCGCACATTGGCGATCAGCCATTGCCAGAACGGCAGCGGCTTGGTGTGCGGGTTGTCGACGCGGAAGGTTTTCACGCCCTCCTCGACCCAGCCAACCACGACATCACGCAGGGCCAGCCACAGTGAGGGCACGGCTTCAGGGGCGTAGAAGTCGACGTTGACGATGTCCTGGTACTTTTTCGGCGGGTTCTCGGCATAGCGGATGGTGCCGTCCGGGCGCCAGCTGAACCAACCGGGGTGCTCCTTGAGCCAGGGGTGGTCCTGGGAGCACTGGATGGCAAAGTCCAATGCGATTTCCAGACCATGCTCGGCAGCGGCGGCCACCAGCCGGCGGAAGTCGTCGCGGCTGCCCAACTGTGGGTGGATCGCGTCATGGCCACCTTCCGGGCTGCCGATGGCGTACGGGCTGCCCGGGTCGCCGGGTTCGGCCGCCAGGGCGTTGTTACGGCCCTTGCGGTGCTGCATGCCGATGGGGTGGATGGGCGGGAAGTACAGCACGTCGAAGCCCATATCGCGGATCATCGGCAGGCGCTCGTGCACGTCATTGAAAGTGCCGTGGCGCTGCGGGTCGTCGGTGATCGAGCGCGGGAACAGCTCGTACCAGCTGGCGAACTGCGCCGCCGGGCGGTCGACGTCGACGGGAAATTCGCGGCTGCGGGCCAGGTAGCTGCGGTGTTCGGCTTCGCCCATCAGACGGGCGGTAGCGGGGTCGAGGAACAACGCTACCTGGTCATCGGCATTTAGCGTGAGCAGGCGCTGCTGCACGGTTTCAAGCTCTTCGCGCAAGGCGCCGTTGCACAGTTCGATGCCCTTGCCCAGCATCAGCCGGCCCTCTTCCAGTTCCAGCTTTACCTCGACACCGGCGTGGTACTTTTTCTCAAGGTCATGGCAAAAGGTGGCGAACGGGTCGATCCAGGCCTCGATGCTGAAAAGGTGCGGGCCCAGCTCGGTGGGGATGAACTCGGCCAGCCACAGGTCGTTGCCTGGCGACTGCATCGGCACGCAATGCCAGCGCCGGCTGTGCGCCTGGCGCCAGTTGAGCGTGACGGCCAGGCGGTCGTGGCCATCGCTGTAGACCTTGCTGCTGACTGCCACCGGCTGGCCGCTGATGGCCTTGGCGGCGAACGTGCCGGCTTCGAGCACGGGTTGGGTGTCTTCGATCACGATGCGCGGCGCCAGCAGCGCCTGGGACAGGCTGATGGCCTGGTCTGGGTGATCGTTCGCCATGGGCACGCTTTCAAAGGGCTCGTTTCGTGACATCGACCTTGCTCCCTCAGGCTGGTGGCGGTAAGGGTTCAGAGCCGGGTACAGGCGTGGGGTTCAAAAAAATTGAGCGAACGGCAGCTGCGCGAAGTCGAAGCCTGCAGCACCTCTTCATTCACCCACGCGAGGTCAGGCCCATGAACATTCCCATCCCACCGGAGACACCCGATCCCAACATCGACGACCCCAGCTTGCCGCCGCCCGTGCCGGAAGAAGAACCGGACGAACTGCCGATCAAGCCGACCGTACCGCCGACCGTAGGCGACCCGCCGAGCCAGGAGCCACCGGTGAAGGCTTAAGGGTAGACCAGGATTTCGTGCTGGCAGACCTGGCCCTTTCGCGGGTACGCCCGCGAAGAGGCCAGCAGACCTAGCCAATCAACCAGCAGATACAGCCGAAATCTCCGCCACACTGATCTCGCGCATGCGGAACTTCTGCACCTTGCCGGTAACCGTCATCGGGTACTCGTCAACAAAGCGGATATGCCGCGGCACCTTGAAGTGGGCAATGCGCGCCTTGCACCAGCCCTGCAGTTCTTCGACCGTGGCGCTGTGCCCTGGGTGCAGCTTGATCCAGGCGACGATTTCTTCGCCATAGCGGCTGCAGGGAATGCCGATCACCTGCGCATCGGCCACTGCCGGGTGGGTGTAGAAGAACTCTTCCAGCTCACGCGGGTAAATGTTCTCGCCGCCGCGAATGATCATGTCCTTGTTGCGCCCGACGATGCGCACATGGCCGTGCTCGTCCATCACCGCCAGGTCGCCCGAATGCATCCACCCTGCCGGGTCGATGGCATCCGCCGTGGCCTGGGGGTTGTCCCAGTAGCCGAGCATCACGCTGTAGCCACGGGTGCACAGCTCACCAATCTCGCCACGGGCGACGATGCAGCCGTCGGCGTCCACCAGCTTGGTCTCCAGTTGCGGCTGGGTGCGGCCGACGGTGGTCACGCGCAGTTCCAGGTCGTCGTCCGGGCCGGTCTGCAGCGATACCGGGCTGGTTTCGGTCATGCCGTAGGCAATCTGCACTTCAGCCATGTGCATCTGGTCGATGACCCGGCGCATCACTTCGATCGGGCAGGTGGCACCGGCCATGATGCCGCTGCGCAGGGTCGACAGGTCCATGTTTGCCCGCGACGGGTGGTCGAGCATGGCGATGAACATGGTCGGCACGCCGTAAAGGATGCTGGCGCGCTCTTCGGCCACGGCACGCAGGGTGAGCTCGGCGTCGAAGGCGTCGTTGGGGTAGACCATGGTGCTGCCGTGGGTGATGCAGCCGAGGTTGGCCATGACCATGCCGAAGCAGTGGTACAACGGCACCGGGATCACCATGCGGTCGCGCTCAGTGAGGCCCAGGCTTGCGCCGACCATGAAGCCGTTGTTGAGGATGTTGTAGTGGCTTAGCGTGGCACCCTTGGGCGCGCCGGTGGTGCCGGATGTGTACTGGATGTTTACCGGCTGGTCGAACTGCAGGCCCTGCTGGCGGGCCGCATAGGCCTGGGCCGAGGTCTGCCCTGCCCGCTCGGCCAGCGCTTGCCAGGGCAGGAAGCCAGCTGGCGGGTTGGCAGCTAGACTGATTACTCCGCGCAGGTCGGGCAGGCGTTGGCTAACCATTTCACCCGGGGTGGCGCCGGCCAGTTCTGGCACCAGCTCCTGGACCATGGCGTGGTAATCGGACGTCTTGAAGGCATCGGCGCACACCAGCCAGCGGCAGCCGGACTGGCGCAGCACATATTCCAGCTCGCCCACGCGGTAGGCCGGGTTGATGTTGACCAGGATGGCGCCAACCTTGGCACTGGCCAGTTGCAGGATGCACCACTGGGCGCAGTTGGGTGACCAGATGCCGACCCGGTCGCCGGTGTTCACGCCCAGGGCCATCAGGGCGCGGGCATGCACTTCGACCTGTTCGGCCAGCTGCCGCCAGCTGTAGCGCAGGCCCTGGTGGCGCGATACCAGCGCTTCACCGTCGGCACAACGCGCTACGGTGGCATCGAAGGCCTGGCCAATGGTCTGGGTCAGCAAGGGTTGGTCCTGGCGACCGCGGGTATAGCTCGGTTGACTCATGGGTGTCCCTTCTTGTGGTTGTTCTGGGCACGACTGAAGCAAGCGGGAATACTCTGGCGCAGATTTACGTTTACGTAAAGGTGACGAGTCGATTGACAGTGATCGCATGCAGGTTTACGTTAACGTAAAGGTGATGAACGACACCGGTTTCAGGTTTGGCACCAGCCCGCTCCTACAGGGGCCGGCGGACAGCCCTTGAGCTACGGTGTTACCCAATTCCAAGAACAAGAAGGTGCCCCAGCATGCATTACCCCACTCTTAACTTCGCCCTGGGCGAAACCATCGACATGCTCCGCGACCAGGTCCGCACCTTCGTCGCCGCCGAACTGGCCCCGCGCGCTGCGCAAATCGACCACGACAACCTGTTCCCCGCCGACATGTGGCGCAAGTTCGGCGACATGGGCCTGCTGGGCATCACCGTGTCGGAAGAATACGGCGGCGCCGGCCTGGGCTACCTGGCTCACGTCGTGTCGATGGAAGAAATCAGCCGTGGCTCGGCCTCGGTGGCGCTGTCCTACGGTGCCCACTCCAACCTCTGCGTCAACCAGATCAACCGCAACGGCACCCATGAGCAGAAGCTCAAGTACCTGCCCAAGCTGATCAGCGGCGAGCACATCGGCGCACTGGCCATGAGCGAGCCCAACGCCGGCTCCGATGTGGTGTCGATGAAGCTGCGCGCCGAGAAGCGCGGCGACCACTACGTGCTCAACGGCAGCAAGACCTGGATCACCAACGGCCCTGACGCCAACACCTACGTGATCTACGCCAAGACCGACCTGGACAAGGGCCCGCACGGCATCACCGCGTTCATCGTCGAGCGTGACTGGAAGGGCTTCAGCCGCAGCAACAAGTTCGACAAGCTGGGCATGCGCGGCTCCAACACCTGCGAGCTGTTCTTCGATGACGTCGAGGTGCCGGAAGAGAACATTCTCGGCCAGCTCAACGGCGGCGTGCGCGTACTGATGAGCGGCCTGGACTACGAGCGCGTGGTGCTGTCCGGCGGCCCGACCGGCATCATGCAAAGCTGCATGGACCTGGTGGTGCCGTACATCCACGACCGCAAGCAGTTCGGCCAGAGCATCGGCGAGTTCCAGCTGATCCAGGGCAAGATCGCCGACATGTACACCCAGCTCAACGCCAGCCGCGCCTACCTGTACGCCGTGGCCCAGGCCTGCGACCGTGCCGAGACCACCCGCAAGGACGCCGCCGGGGTGATCCTGTACACCGCCGAGCGCGCCACGCAAATGGCCCTGGAAGCGATCCAGATTCTCGGTGGCAACGGCTATATCAACGAATTCCCGGCTGGCCGCCTGCTGCGCGACGCCAAGCTGTACGAAATCGGTGCCGGCACCAGCGAAATCCGCCGGATGCTGATCGGCCGCGAACTGTTCAACGAAACCCGCTGAGCATAAGGGGACCGGCGCACATGGCTACCTTGCACACCCAGATCAACCCGCGTTCGGCGGAGTTCGCCGGCAACAGCGCGGCCATGCTCGAACAGGTCCAGGCCCTGCGCGGCCTGCTCGCCCAAGTCGCCCAAGGCGGCGGGGCCAAGGCCCAGGAACGGCATACCTCGCGTGGCAAGCTGCTACCGCGCGAGCGTATCGACCGCCTGCTGGACCCGGGCTCGCCGTTCCTCGAGATCGGCCAACTGGCCGCCCATGAGGTGTACGGCGAAGACGTGCCCGCCGCTGGCGTGATTGCCGGCATCGGCCGCGTCGAAGGCGTGGAATGCATGATCGTGGCTAACGACGCCACGGTAAAAGGCGGCTCCTACTACCCACTGACGGTGAAGAAGCACCTGCGCGCGCAGACCATCGCACTGCAGAACCGCCTGCCGTGCATCTACCTGGTGGACTCGGGCGGTGCCAACCTGCCGCGCCAGGACGAAGTGTTCCCCGACCGCGAGCATTTCGGGCGGATCTTCTTCAACCAGGCCAACATGAGCGCCCAGGGCATCCCGCAGATCGCCGTGGTGATGGGCTCGTGCACGGCTGGCGGCGCCTACGTACCCGCGATGGCCGACGAAGCGATCATGGTGCGCCAGCAGGCGACCATCTTCCTCGCAGGCCCGCCGCTGGTAAAGGCCGCTACGGGTGAAGTGGTTAGCGCCGAGGACCTCGGCGGCGCCGATGTGCACTGCCGCACCAGCGGCGTGGCCGACCACTATGCCGACAACGACGAACACGCCTTGGCCATCGCCCGACGCAGCGTGGCCAACCTCAACTGGCACAAGCTGGGCAAGCTGCAGCGCCTGGCTCCGGTGGCGCCACTGTATGCCGCCGATGAGCTGTACGGCGTAGTGCCATCCGATGCCAAGCAACCGTTCGATGTGCGCGAAGTGATCGCGCGGCTGGTCGATGGCTCGGTGTTCGATGAGTTCAAGGCGCTGTTCGGCACCACCCTGGTGTGCGGCTTCGCCCACTTGCACGGCTACCCGGTGGCGATTTTGGCCAACAACGGCATCCTGTTCGCCGAAGCCGCACAAAAAGGCGCACACTTCATCGAACTGGCCTGCCAGCGCGGCATCCCGCTGCTGTTCCTGCAGAACATCACCGGTTTCATGGTCGGTAAAAAGTACGAAGAAGGCGGCATCGCCAAGCACGGCGCCAAGCTGGTAACCGCCGTGGCCTGTGCGCAGGTGCCAAAGTTCACGGTGATCATCGGCGGCAGTTTCGGTGCCGGCAACTACGGCATGTGCGGCCGCGCCTACGACCCGCGCTTCCTGTGGATGTGGCCCAACGCACGCATTGGCGTGATGGGGGCTGAACAGGCCGCCGGCGTGCTGGCCCAGGTCAAGCGCGAGCAAAGCGAGCGTAGCGGCCACCCGTTCAGCGCCGAAGACGAAGCCAGGCTCAAGCAGCCGATCCTCGACCAGTACGAGCACCAGGGCCACCCCTACTACTCCAGCGCCCGCCTGTGGGACGACGGCGTCATCGACCCGGCGCAGACCCGCGACGTGCTCGGCCTGGCGTTGTCTGCCGCGCTGAACGCCCCGATCGAACCGAGCCGCTTCGGCATTTTCCGGATGTGACCCATGAGCGATTTCAGCACCCTTGAAGTGATCCGCGACCCACGCGGCTTCGCCACCCTGTGGCTGAGCCGTGAAGACAAGAACAACGCCTTCAACGCGCAAATGATCCGCGAACTGATCGTGGCCATCGACCAATTGGCCGAAGATGCCAGCCTGCGCTTTGTACTGCTGCGCGGCCGTGGCCGGCACTTCAGCGCCGGTGCCGACCTGGCCTGGATGCAGCAGTCGGCGCAGCTGGACTTCAATACCAACCTGGATGACGCCCACGAACTGGGCGAGCTGATGTACGCCCTGCACCGCCTCAAGGCGCCGACAATGGCGGTGGTGCAAGGTGCGGCCTTTGGCGGCGCGCTGGGCCTGATCAGCTGCTGCGACATGGCCATCGGCGCCGAAGACGCCCAGCTGTGCCTGTCGGAAGTGCGCATCGGCCTGGCCCCGGCAGTCATCAGCCCGTTCGTGGTCAAGGCCATCGGCGAGCGTGCCGCACGCCGCTATGCACTCACCGCCGAGCGTTTCAGCGGCGTGCGAGCCCGCGAGCTGGGCCTGCTGGCCGAGGTGTACCCGGCCAGCGAACTGGACGCCCAGGTCGAAGCCTGGGTGAACAACCTGCTGCAGAACAGCCCGCAAGCGCTGCGCGCCACCAAGGACCTGCTGCGCGAAGTGGACGACGGCGAGCTCAGCCCGGCCCTGCGCCGTTATTGCGAAAACACCATCGCCCGTATCCGCGTCAGCGCCGAGGGCCAGGAGGGTCTGCGCGCCTTCCTGGAAAAACGCCGCCCTGCCTGGCAAACCGACGACAAGAAGGAACCGCGCCCATGAGCCGCCCCGCTTTGACCACCCTGCTGGTCGCCAACCGCGGCGAAATCGCCTGCCGGGTGATGCGTACCGCCAAGGCCATGGGCCTGACCACCGTGGCCGTACACAGCGCCACCGACCGTGACGCCCGCCATAGCCGCGAAGCCGATATCCGCGTGGACCTGGGCGGGACCAAGGCCGCCGAAAGCTACCTGCTGGTCGACAAGCTGCTGGCTGCAGCCAAGGCCAGCGGCGCCCAGGCCATCCACCCGGGTTATGGCTTCCTGTCCGAGAACGCCGGTTTTGCCCGCGCCATCGAACAGGCCGGGCTGATCTTCCTTGGCCCGCCGGCCAGCGCCATCGATGCCATGGGCAGCAAGTCGGCGGCCAAGGCGCTGATGGAAGCTGCCGGGGTGCCACTGGTGCCGGGCTACCACGGCGAAGCCCAGGACCTGGACACCTTCCGCGCCGCCGCCGAACGCATCGGCTACCCGGTGCTGCTCAAGGCCAGTGCCGGCGGCGGTGGCAAGGGCATGAAAGTGGTCGAGGAGGAAAGCCAGCTGGCCGACGCCCTGGCCTCGGCCCAGCGTGAGGCGCAATCGTCGTTTGGCGATGCACGCATGCTGGTGGAAAAGTACGTGCTCAAGCCGCGCCATGTAGAGATTCAGGTATTTGCCGACCAGCACGGCAACTGTCTGTACCTCAACGAGCGTGACTGCTCGATCCAGCGCCGCCACCAGAAAGTGGTCGAAGAGGCCCCTGCCCCCGGCCTGTCGCCGGAACTGCGCCGGGCCATGGGTGAGGCGGCGGTGCGCGCGGCCCAGGCCATCGGCTATGTGGGTGCCGGCACCGTCGAATTCCTGCTCGATGCGCGTGGCGAGTTCTTCTTCATGGAGATGAACACCCGCCTGCAGGTGGAACACCCGGTCACCGAGGCCATTACCGGCCTCGATCTGGTGGCCTGGCAAATTCGCGTGGCCTGTGGCGAAGCGTTGCCGATCACCCAGGAGCAGGTGCCGCTGATCGGCCATGCCATCGAAGTGCGCCTGTATGCCGAGGACCCAGCCAATGAGTTCCTGCCCGCGACCGGCAAGCTGGCGCTGTACCGTGAGTCGGCAGCTGGCGAAGGCCGGCGGGTGGACAGCGGGGTTAGCGAAGGCGATGTGGTGTCGCCGTTCTATGACCCGATGCTGGGCAAGCTGATTGCCTGGGGCGAAGACCGCGAGCAGGCGCGCCTGCGCTTGCTGGCCATGCTCGATGAGTTCGCAATTGGCGGGTTGAAGACCAACATTGCGTTCCTGCGGCGCATTCTGGCGCACCCGGCGTTTGCGGCGGCTGAGCTGGATACTGGCTTCATACCACGTCATCAGGAGGTTTTGCTGCCTGTGCCACAGGCGTTGCCGGCCAGCTTCTGGGAAGCGGCGGCCGAAGCCTGGCTCCAAGGCCAGGCTGGGCATCAGCGGGAGGACGACCGCAGTTCGCCGTGGGGCGAGCGCAACGGCCTGCGCCTGGGCCTGCCAGCGCGCAGCAGCTTGCATCTGGTAAGTGGTGGCCAGGACCAGGCGGTTGGCCTGGAACGCAACGCTGCATCCACCTGGCAGTTGCTGGGCGAACAGCTGGTGCATGACCAGGCTGGCGTGCGCCGTCAGCATCTGGCGATTCGCCGCGGTGGCACGCTGTACTTGCACTGGGATGGCGAGATGCATGCCATCGAAGCCTTCGACCCGATTGCCGAGGCTGAAGCCAGCCACAGCCATCAGGGCGGGTTGGGTGCGCCCATGAACGGCAGCATCGTGCGCGTGCTGGTGGAGCCGGGGCAGGTGGTGGAAGCAGGTACGGCGCTGGTGGTGCTGGAGGCCATGAAGATGGAGCACAGTATTCGCGCGCCGCATGCGGGGACGGTGAAGGCGTTGTTCTGCCAGGAAGGCGATATGGTCAGCGAAGGGACGGTGCTGGTCGAACTGGTGGAGTGAGGCTATTGGGGCCGCTTTGCGGCCCATCGCCGGCCAGCCACCGCCCACACGCTCGGCGACAACCTGGCCCCTTCAGGCCTTGCCGTTAGCCAATTGTGCCGGCGCAAAGTGACAGGTAAAGGTACTGCCATGCCCCTGCACGATGCTGATTTC
>NZ_JBDJLK010000092.1:0-20844 GCF_039673335.1 Pseudomonas sp. TWI929 | reverse complement strand
CACAGGGACCGCATCAGGCCTGAGGGCAATTCGGTCCCTGTGGGAGCGGCTTTAGCCGCGAAGAGGCCAGTACAGGCAACACAACAATCAGCAGTCAGTCAGCTCCAGGAAAATCGCCGCCAAGCGCTCCAGCCCCAACTGGTCCGCCTCGCTGAACCGCGCCAGTTTCGGGCTGTCCAGGTCCAGCACGCCAATCAACCTGCCCTCCTTCACCAGCGGGATCACCAGCTCGCTGTTCGACGCGCTGTCACAGGCAATGTGCCCCGGGAACGCATGCACGTCCTCCACCCGCTGGGTTTGCCGGGTAGCCGCCGCCGCCCCGCACACGCCCTTGCCGAACGGAATGCGCACACAGGCCACCTGGCCCTGGAACGGGCCCAGCACCAGTTGCTCGTTGCGGTTGAGGTAGAACCCCGCCCAGTTCAGGTCGTCCACCTGGTTATACAAGAACGCCGAAAACTGCGCGGCATTGGCGATGAAGTCACGCTCGTCGGCAAACAGCGCCTGCACTTGCGCCGCCAGCAGGTTGTAGCCGTCGAGGCCGGCGCCACTGGCATTGAGGTCAATCATTTACTTTTGCTCCAGCAATTGCAGCCCGACCCAGTAGCGGGCGAACTGATAGGCACAACGGCCATTACGGTTACCGCGGCCGGTGGCCCAGCGCACGGCGAGGATGTCCAGGGCTTCGTCACGCTGCCAGCGCAGCCCCGCAGGGCGTGCCAGCTGGCCGATCCAGTGCTCGACCACGTCGAGGAAGTGCTCCTGGCTGAAGGGGTAGAACGACAGCCACAGGCCAAAACGGTCAGACAAGGCAATCTTGTCCTCCACCGCTTCGTTGGGGTGCAGCTCGCCGTCGACCATCTTCCAGTTTTCGTTGTCGCTCTGCTTTTCCGGCACCAGGTGGCGGCGGTTGGAGGTGGCGTACAGCAATACGTTGTCCGGGGCCTGCTCCAGCGAGCCGTCGAGCACGCTCTTGAGCACCCGGTAGTCGCCCTCCCCGGCTTCGAACGACAGGTCGTCGCAGAACAGGATGAAGCGCTGCGGCAGCTTCTGTAGCTGCTCGACCACGCGTGGCAGGTCGGCCAGGTGGTCGCGTTCGATTTCGATCAGGCGCAGGCCGGCGCCTGCGTGCTCGGCCAGCAGGGCGCGCACCAGCGACGACTTGCCGGTACCGCGCGAGCCCCACAGCAGTGCGTGGTTGGCCGGCATGCCGTTGATGAACTGGTCGGTGTTGCGGCCCAATTGGTCCCGTTGCTTGTCGACGCCGATCAGGTCGCTCAGGCGGATGTCCAGGCTGACGTCCAGCGGCAGCAGGTAGCCGCTGCGGCCATCGCGCTGCCAGCGCGCGGCCAGGGTGGTGGCCCAGTCGATGTTCGGGCGCTGGGCCGGCAACAGGGGTTCGAGGCGTGCCAGTACCGATTCGGCGCGGTCGAGGAAAGCAATCAAGCGAGCGTCCATCAGGGTCCCTTCAGATCAGAATTTGGGTTTGCTGTGCCGGCCTCTTCGCGGCTAAAGCCGCTCCTACAAGGTAATCACCGCCCTCTGGACCTGTGATGTACCTGTGGGAGCGGCTTTAGCCGCGAAGAGGCCGGCACAGGCCAGTTGAGCAATCAAGGCTGAATGTGTGACAGACCCACCAGTAGCCGGGGTTGATCGGCTATGCTTGCGCAGCGCAAGGAACGTGAAACCGGCTCGGGACTCATGGATATCAAGTTCACCAATCGCCTGTCATACAAGCAAGCCCAGTTGACAGTCCTGGTCGGCTTCATCCTGGGAACATTGCTCAGTCTCATCCAGATCGGCATCGATTATGCCAGCGAAGACGCGTCCATCAACCGTGAAGTGCGTGCCCTGCTGCAAATCAGCCACAACCCGGCTTCGCGCATTGCCTACAACATCGACTCGGAACTGGCCCTGGAGCTGACCCGCGGCCTGCTGCAGTCACCGGCTGTGATCCGCGCGCGGCTGATCGACAATAACGAAACGGTGCTGGCCGATGTCGAGCGCCCACGCCTGCAGGACCGCTACCGGCCGCTGAGCGACTTCCTGTTTGGCGAGCAGCGCCAGTTAAAGGAGCGCCTGTTCCTCACCCACATGCCCGAAGAATACCTCGGCACCCTGTACCTGGACGTCGACACCTACGCCTTTGGCAGCCGCTTTCTCGACCGTGCCGGCATCACCCTGCTCAACGGCTTCGCCCGCAGCCTGGTGCTGACCGGCATCCTGCTGGCGTTGTTCTACATGATGCTGACCAAGCCGCTGGTAACCGTGATTGGCGCGCTCAGTGGCAGCGACCCGCGCAAACCCCGGCAAACCCGCCTGGAATGCCCGCATGGGCACGAACACGATGAGATCGGCGTGCTGGTGAAGGTCGCCAACCAGCAATTCGTCAGCATGGCCACCGAGATCGAGCAGCGGCGCACTGCGGAAAACCGCCTGACCCAGTACCTGAACGAGCTGGAAGATATCGTTTCGGCGCGCACTGACGAGCTGAAAGCCAGCAACAGCAGCCTGAGCCTGTCCAACCAGGAGCTGGAACAAGCCCGCCGCCGCGCACTGGACATGGCCCAGGCCCGTGCCGCTTTCCTCGCCAACATGAGCCACGAGATCCGCACCCCGCTAAACGGCCTGCTCGGCATGATTGCCCTGGCGCTGGACAGCCCATTGCCCAGCGAGCAACGCCAGCAGCTGGTGATTGCCCACGATTCGGGCAAGGTGCTGGTGGAGTTGTTGAACGATATCCTCGACCTGTCCAAGTTCGATGCCGGCCAGCTGGAGCTGGAACGCATTGCCTTCGACATGGGCTCGATGGTCGAGGACACCGCCAACCTGCTGTCGCAGAACACCGCGCAAAGCGTGGAGCTGACCTGCCTGATTGCCCGCGACTTCCCCAGCAGCGTGCTTGGTGACCCCACGCGGGTGCGGCAGATTGTCAGCAACCTGCTGTCCAACGCCCTCAAGTTCACCCGTTTTGGCCGCGTCGACGTGCACCTGGTGAGCATCGTCGGCGGCGTGCGCCTTGAAGTGCGCGACACCGGCATCGGTATCCCCGAAGAAGCCCAGGCACGCATCTTCCAGCCGTTCACCCAGGCCGGCGCCGGTATCACCCGCCAGTATGGCGGCACCGGCCTGGGCCTGGCACTGACGCGCAACCTGTGCAAGGCCATGCAGGGCCACCTGCATATTCAGTCCGAGCCGGGCTTTGGCAGCCGCTTCAGCGCCGAACTGCCGTTGGCCGTGCACACCAAGGCCATCCCGCCCGCACCGCTGCACGGGCGCGTGGCAGCCCTGAGCGCAGCCGGCAGTGGCCTCAACGAGCTGCTGCAAGGCTTGCTGCCCGCCTGGGGCCTGGCTTACCAGCGGCATGACAGCGGCGCCACGCTGGACGCCGCAGTGGTCGACCTGGTAATCACCGACGACGTGGGCCACCTGTTCGAACTGCGCCAGGCGCTGAAAGCACCGATATTGCTGGTGACCGCCTATGGCAACTTCCTGCCCAACGAACAGTCGCTCGCCCTCGCCCCCCTGCATCAACTGGCCCGGCCGCTGGCGCGTAATGCCCTGTACCAGACCTTGCGTCGCACCCTGCAAGGCCATGAGCCCGAGCACCCGCTGGCCAACCCGGTCATTACCCTGGAGGAAGGCCGCGCGCGGATTCTGCTGGTAGAGGACAACCCGGTGAACCAACTGGTGGCCAAGGGCATGCTGGCCAAGCTCGGCTGCCAGGTGCAGCTGGCCACCCAGGGCGCCGAGGCCCTGGAAATGCTGGAGCAGGACGAATTCGACCTGGTGCTGATGGACTGCAACATGCCGGTAATGGACGGCTACGAAGCCAGCCGGCGTATACGCCAGAGCGGCCGTTGGCCCGAACTGCCGATCGTCGCCCTCACCGCCAACGCCATGCCCGAAGAGCGCGAGCGCTGTCGGGCGGCGGGCATGAACGACTACCTGGCCAAGCCGTTCCGCCGCGAAGAGCTATTGGCGCTGGTCGAGCACTGGGTGCCGCTCAACGGCTAAGCAGGCGCTCGATGTCCGCTTCCAGGGCTTGCGGCTTGGTGGTGGGGGCATAACGCTTGACCTGGCCGCTGGCCGGGTCGACCAGGAACTTGGTGAAGTTCCACTTGATCTTCTGCGAACCCAGCAGGCCCGGCGCGCGCTGCTTCAACTCTACGTAAAGTGGGTGAGTGCCGGGGCCGTTGACCTCGATCTTGCGAAACAGCGGGAAGCTCACGCCGAAATTGCGCTCGCAGAACTGCGCAATTTCGCGCGCATCACCCGGCTCCTGCTTGCCAAACTGGTTGCAGGGGAAGCCCAGCACCACCAGGCCGCGCTCGCGGTAGGCCTGCCACAGTTGCTCCAGGCCCTTGTACTGCGGGGTAAAGCCGCACTGGCTGGCGGTATTGACTACCAGCAGCAGCTTGCCCGGGAAATCGCCAAGCGTCTTGTGCTCGCCGCCCAGGGTCACACAGGGGATGTCCAGCATCGATGCAGCCATGGTCGGGCTCCAGTCAGTCGCGCGGGCGCAGGTCGATGCACACCGAGTTGATGCAGTAGCGCAGCCCGGTCGGTGGTGGGCCGTCGGGGAACACGTGGCCCAGGTGCGCGTCGCAGCGGGCGCAGGTAACTTCGGTGCGGATCATGCCGTGGGAGGTGTCGCGGATCTCGATCATCGCGCTGTCTTCGATCGGCGCGTAGAAGCTCGGCCAGCCGCAGCCGGAGTCGAACTTGGTTTGCGCGTCGAACAGCGCCAGGCCGCAGCAGATGCAGTGGTAGATGCCGTCACGGCGCTCGCTGTTGTACTTGCCGCTGAACGGCCGCTCGGTGCCCTTGAGGCGGCAGACCTGGTACTGCTCGGGGTCGAGCATCGACCGCCATTCATCCAGGGTTTTTTCGATCTTTTTCATGTAGGGACCTCGGCAGGCTGAATTTCACCCCGCACCGTCTTTTCCGGGGCGCGGGTGGCACGTATATTAGTTGGCTTCGTGTGCCAGGCGTTCAGTCTGGCACCCGCTTCCTGCCCTTTCAAACGTTTCGGCGGGGCGTAGCGCGTTTTCTCAATCGGGATCCCATCATGCAGTTCAGCAAATCGAACAAGCTCGCCAATGTCTGCTACGACATTCGCGGCCCAGTGCTCAAGCACGCCAAGCGCCTGGAAGAGGAAGGCCACCGCATCCTCAAGCTGAACATCGGCAACCCGGCGCCGTTTGGCTTCGAGGCGCCCGATGAAATCCTCCAGGATGTGATCCGCAACCTGCCCACCGCGCAGGGCTACAGTGACTCCAAGGGCCTGTTCAGCGCGCGCAAGGCGGTGATGCAGTACTGCCAGCAAAAGGAAATCGAAGGCGTCACCATCGAGGACATCTACCTCGGTAACGGCGTGTCCGAGCTGATCGTGATGTCGATGCAGGCGCTGCTGAACAACGGCGACGAAGTGCTGATCCCGGCGCCCGACTACCCACTGTGGACCGCCGCCGTAAGCCTGGCCGGCGGCAAGCCGGTGCACTACCTGTGCGACGAGCAGGCCGACTGGTTCCCCGACCTTGAAGACATCAAGGCCAAGATCACCCCGAACACCAAGGCCCTGGTGATCATCAACCCGAACAACCCGACTGGCGCGGTGTACTCCAAGGAGCTGCTGCTGGGCATGCTGGAGCTGGCCCGCCAGCACAACCTGGTGGTGTTCTCCGACGAGATCTACGACAAGATCCTGTACGACGAAGCCGTGCACATCAGCACCGCCTCGCTGGCACCCGACTTGCTGTGCCTGACCTTCAACGGCCTGTCCAAGTCGTACCGGGTGGCCGGCTTCCGTTCCGGCTGGCTGATCATTTCCGGGCCCAAGCACCACGCGCAAAGCTACATCGAAGGCATCGACATGCTGGCCAACATGCGCCTGTGTGCCAACGTGCCGGCGCAGCACGCGATCCAGACCGCGCTGGGCGGCTACCAGAGCATCAACGACCTGGTGCTGCCACCGGGGCGCCTGCTGGAGCAGCGCAACCGCACCTATGAGCTGCTCAACGAAATCCCTGGCGTGAGCTGCGTGAAGCCGATGGGCGCGCTGTATGCGTTCCCGCGGATCGACCCGAAGGTGTGCCCGATCCTCAACGACGAGAAGTTCGCGCTTGACCTGCTGCTGTCGGAGAAGCTGCTGATTGTTCAGGGTACGGCGTTCAACTGGCCATGGCCGGACCACTTCCGCGTGGTGACCTTGCCGCGGGTGGATGATTTGGAAGCAGCGATTGGCCGGATTGGCAATTTCCTGCGGACTTATTCGCAGTAAGTACTGGCCTTATCGCCGGCAAGCCAGCTCCCACAGGAGTACCACAGGCCTGAAGATTGTGGGGTCCCTGTGGGAGCTGGCTTGCCTGCGATGGGCTGCGCAGCAGCCCCCTCCAATCTCACAGGCTGTTTCTTACATCCTGCAACGCTCTATCCCACAGCCCCTGCACCATCCTCTGCCATACTCCGCCGTACACAGTTTGAAATAGTCGCCCGATTGAATCGGCACGGCAGGCCCCTTATATACCCCGCAGTAAGCGACAACTCATCCGTCAGGAGAACGTAACAACCATGATGCGCATTCTGTTGTTTGTAGCCACCAACCTCGCGGTGGTGCTGGTTGCAAGCATTACCCTGAGCCTGTTCGGTTTCAACGGGTTCATGGCCGCCAACGGGGTCGACCTGAACCTCAGCAGCCTGCTGGTGTTCTGCGCCGTGTTCGGTTTTGCCGGTTCCCTTGTCTCGCTGTTCATCTCCAAGTGGATGGCGAAAATGACCACCGGCACCCAGATCATCAGCCAGCCGCGCACCCGCCACGAGCAGTGGCTGCTGCAAACGGTCGAAGAGCTGTCCCGTGAAGCGGGCATCAAGATGCCCGAGGTGGGTATCTTCCCGGCATACGAGGCCAACGCCTTCGCCACCGGCTGGAACCGCAACGACGCGCTGGTAGCCGTGTCGCAGGGCCTGCTGGAGCGTTTCTCGCCCGATGAAGTGCGCGCGGTACTGGCCCACGAAATCGGCCACGTGGCCAACGGCGACATGGTCACCCTGGCGCTGGTGCAGGGCGTGGTGAACACCTTCGTGATGTTCTTTGCACGCATCATCGGCAACTTCGTCGACAAGGTCATCTTCAAGAACGAAGAAGGCCAGGGCATTGCCTACTACGTGGCGACCATCGTTGCCGAGCTGATCCTGGGCATCCTGGCCAGCATGATCGTGATGTGGTTCTCGCGCCGCCGCGAATACCGTGCCGACGAAGCCGGTGCGCAGTTGGCCGGCACTGCTGCGATGATCGGCGCCCTGCAGCGCCTGCGCGTGGAGCAAGGCCTGCCGGTGCACATGCCCGATACCATGAAGGCCTTCGGCATCAATGGTGGCCTGAAGCACGGCCTGGCCGGGCTGCTGATGAGCCACCCGCCGCTGGAAGAACGCATCGAGGCCCTGCGCCGCCGCGGTTGATCCAACCGGTAAACAGAAAGGGCGACTTCGGTCGCCCTTTTTTGTGTCTGCCTGTACCGGCCTCTTCGCGGGTAAACCCGCTCCCACAGGGACCCCACAATCTTCAGGTCTGCGATATTCCTGTGGGAGCGGGTTTACCCGCGAAGAGGCCAGCAAAGGCTACATACCTGTCAGCGGCTAACCCGGTACACTCGCTCCAACAAACTCGATGCACCAGCCTGTAAAAACTTCGGGCTCTCCCCGATCACCTGCAGCACCTCCAGCTCATCCACCTGCCAGTCGGCAAACCCCTGCCGCAGCTCTTCATCCCCCACCGAAAACGGCGGCCCGGCCAGCAGTGACTGGTCGTAATCCAGCGTCACCACCAACCCACGGCAACTCGCCGGCAACAACGCCGACAGCGCCTGCATGTACCGCGCACGCATCTGCAGCGGCAAGGCAATCACCGCCGCCCGGTCATAAAGGCCCACGCAGCCACCGATATCCTCGGCCCGCAAGGCAAAGAAGTCGCCACACCACAGCTCCACATCACCACTGCGCCATACCTCGAATGCCCCCTGCTGGCGCACCTCGGCTTCAAGACCGTGCTCGCGGAAAAAATCCTCCACCGCCAGCCGCGAAAGCTCCACCCCCAACACCCCATAGCCCTGCCCGGCCAGCCAGGCCAGGTCCAGGCTCTTGCCGCACAGCGGCACCAGTACGCGGCTACCAGGTGCCACGCCCAGCTTTGGCCAATACTTCTGCAGATAGGGGTTCACCTGCGCCTGGTGAAAGCCGATCTGGTTGTCGGCCCATCGCTGCTGCCAGAACGCTGGCTCCATGATCACTCCCGATTTTTAGATGGTTTGTCGGTAAAACTTGGTTTGGATTTCGATCTGGACATGATCGAAGATGATTGCATCTTAACCCTCAGGACCCCGCCATGCTGCCCAGCCTGTTCATTTCCCACGGCTCCCCCATGCTTGCCCTGCAACCCGGCGCCAGCGGGCCGGCGCTGGCCGGGCTGGCCAACGCCCTGCCACGGCCAAAAGCGATCGTGGTGGTGTCGGCGCACTGGGAAAGCCGCGAGCTGCTGGTGACCGGCAGCGCACAGCCAGAAACCTGGCATGACTTCTACGGCTTCCCGCCGGCCTTGTATGCGGTGCAGTACCCGGCACCGGGCGAACCCGGCCTTGCCGGCCAGGTCAGTGAGTTGTTGCAGGCTGCAGGGCTACCCGCACGGCTGGATGCACAGCGGCCGTTCGACCACGGCGCCTGGGTGCCGCTGTCGCTGATGTACCCGGATGCAAGCATTCCGGTGGTGCAGGTATCGTTGCCCAGCCACATGGGGCCGGCGCTGCAGGTCAAGGTGGGCCAGGCGTTGGCCGGGTTGCGCGGCGACGGTGTGCTGCTGATTGGTTCGGGCAGCATTACCCATAACCTGGGCGAGCTGGACTGGCATGCCGGGCCGGATGTGATCGAGCCTTGGGCGCTGGCGTTCAGGGACTGGGTGGTGGACAAACTGCAGGCGGGTGACCGGGAGGCGTTGCTGGGTTATCGGCAGCAGGCGCCGTTTGCGGTGCGTAACCACCCCAGTGATGAGCATTTGCTGCCGCTGTTCTTTGCCCTTGGGGCTGGGGGCAAATTCGGGGTGGTGCACCAAGGGTTTACCTTGGGGGCGTTGGGGATGGACATTTATCGGTTCGACTGAAGATTGCGGGGGGGCGCTTTGCGCCCCATCGCGACACAAGGCCGCTCCCACAGGTACAGCGCAACCATTGAAATCTGCGCAATACCTGTGGGAGCGGCCTTGCCGGGGCGCCGGACCGGTCGGATGGGCTGCAAAGCAGCCCCAAAATGGCACAGGCAAAAAAATCCCCAGCCAAGGCTGGGGATTTTTCATTGCACCAGGATCAATCCTCGCGGTAGCGACGCAGCTTCAGCTGCTTGCCAGCCACACGGGTGTCCTTGAGCTTGGACAGCAGCTTCTCGAGGCCGTCTTCCGGCAGCTCGACCAGGCTGAAGCTGTCACGCACCTGGATGCGGCCGATGGCGTCACGCGCCAGGCCACCCTCGTTGAGGATCGCGCCCAGCAGGTTCTTGGCAGCGATGCCGTCACGGGCACCCAGGGCAGTACGGCAACGTACGCGGCCTTCGGCCAGCGGCAGCGGCGCACGGCGCTCGCGGTCACCACGGTCCGGACGCTCGCCACGCTCACCACGCTCGGTACGCTCGCCACGCGGGGCGAAGCTTGGTACCAGCGGCTGCTCACGCTCTACCGCTGCCAGGTCCAGCGCCTGGCCATTGGTGGCCTTGCGCAGCAGGGCCGAAGCCAGGGCACGCGCGCTGCAACCCAGGTCGTTGGTCAGGCGGTCGAACAGGTCACCATGAGTGGCTTCTGCTTCGGCTACCAGCGGCGCCAGGCTGTTGGTCAGCTTCTTGATACGGGCATCCAGCACGGCCTGGGCATTCGGCAGGCGCGCTTCGGCAACCTTCTGCCCGGTAACACGCTCGATCACCTGCAGCATGCGGCGCTCACGCGGGGTGACCAGCAGCAGCGCACGGCCATCGCGACCGGCACGGCCGGTACGGCCGATACGGTGTACGTAGGACTCTGGGTCGTACGGCATGTCAACGTTGAACACGTGAGTGATACGCGGTACGTCCAGGCCACGGGCAGCAACGTCGGTAGCGACGACGATGTCCAGGCGGCCATCCTTGAGCGAGTCGATCACGCGCTCACGCTGGTTCTGGGCGATGTCGCCATTCAGCGCGGCAGCCTTGTAGCCCTTGGCTTCCAGCGCGGCGGCCAGGTCCAGAGTGGCTTGCTTGGTACGCACGAAGGCGATCAGCGCGTCGAACTCTTCCACTTCCAGCAGACGCAGCACAGCCGGGATCTTCTGGTCGGCGTGGACCATCAGGTGGGCCTGCTCGATCGCGGTAACGGTCTGGGTCTTGCTCTGGATCTTGACGTGCTTGGGTTCACGCAGGTGGCGCTCGGCGATCGAACGGATCGACGACGGCAGGGTAGCGGAGAACAGTACGGTCTGACGGGTAGCCGGGATTGCGTCGAAGATCACTTCGAGGTCATCCATGAAGCCCAGCTTCAGCATCTCGTCGGCTTCGTCCAGTACCAGGTACTGTACGGTCGACAGGACTTTTTCGTCACGACGCAGGTGGTCGCACAGGCGGCCCGGGGTGGCCACGACGATTTGCGCGCCGTTGCGGATGGCGCGCAGCTGTGGGCCCATTGGGGCACCACCGTAGACAGCAACAACATTAACGCCTGGCATCTGCTTGGCGTAGGTTTCGAAAGCGGTAGCAACTTGCAGCGCCAACTCACGGGTTGGCGCCAGGATCAGGGCTTGCGGTTCGCGCTTGCTCACATCGATCTTGTTGAGGATCGGCAGGGCGAAGGCAGCGGTCTTGCCGGTGCCAGTCTGCGCCTGGCCGATCATGTCGTGACCGGCGAGGATGATCGGGATCGATTGTTGCTGAATGGCGGACGGCTCTTCATAGCCGGTCGCCAGAACGGCAGCAACAATATTCGGATTAAGATCGAGAGCGGCGAAGCCGCCGGTTTCCTGGGTCATGGGTCTGCCTCTAAGTGCATCCGCAAAGACCCATGCTGCAAAGCTGCACATGCCTTGAAAGACCGGAACGGTCACCCAGGCAGCTTTGTCGGCGGGGATTTGCGAAAACGATTGAAAAAGAAAACTTGGGAAGGTCCGCCTAGCGGACGTGCAGCCGAAGCTGGACTCGGAGGATTTGCACCACCTGATTTTGAGGTCCGCTAAAAGACCGGCGCGTACTATACCCGAAATAGTGCAGGGACGTGAGGAATATTTTCAGGGTGCGGGGCCAGTATCAGGCCATCAATGGCCAAGGGCTGAATCGATAATTCCTGAATGCCGGCGCGGTCCCTGTGGGAGCGGCCTTGTGTCGCGAAAGGGGCGCGCAGCGGCCCCACATTTTCAGCTTCGCCGCGGATACTGCCGGGGCCGCTCTGCGGCCCGTTCGCGACGCAAAGCCGCTCCCACACAGACCCCGGCAGCCCTTAAGGTAGCCGGCCGAATCTCGCGGATCAACCCTTCAAGGCTGTACCCCAACTTCGGCGCCAAGGCCTGCGCCCGGGCCCGCAAGCCCTCCATGTCCAGGCTTTGTTCCAGGTCCGCCGGCACCAGCAAGATCACATTGCCCTCCTTCACCGGCAGCTCCCAGTAATGCCGGTGGTACAACCCGCGCAGCAACGCCGCACCCAGTGGCTTGCCGTCATCGGTGGCCCACTGGTTGATCACCAGCCAACCGCCCGGGTTCAGCTGCTGCTGGCAGTTCTCCAGGAAGTTCCAGGCCAGGTGCCCTACCCCCGGCCCATGGTCGGTATACAAGTCGACGAACAGCAGGTCGGCCTTCTCCGCCGTAGGCAGCAGCTCCAGGGCGTCGCCGATACGCACATACAAACGCGGGTCGTCGTCCAGGCCCAGGTATTCCATGGCCAGGCGCGGCACATCCGGGCGCAGTTCGATGGCCTCTATGTCATCCAGCGGCAGGAACTTCATGCAGGCCTGGGTCAGCGTACCGGCGCCCAGGCCGAGAAACAGCGCGCTTTCCGGCTGTTCGTGGCACAGCGCCCCCACCAGCATGGCGCGGGTATAGTCATATTCCAGCCAGCTGGGGTCGGCCGTGAACACGCAGCTTTGCTCGATGGCATCGCCAAATTCCAGAAAGCGGTAGTCGTCTACTTCGTACACGCTGATGACGCCAAAGGCATCTTCCACCCGTGCCAGTAGCCGCTCTTCCCGTTCCGCCGCCATGTTCACCACCCACCCGCGCAAAAACGCGCATTGTCCGTCAACACCCTTGATGCAACAAGCGCAGCGCCAACTGTTACCATGCTTTGAAGCCTACAACCGACAAGACCGAGCCCGAGATGAACCAACCGTGGAGCCCTGACAGCTGGCGCGCCCTGCCGATCCAGCAGCAACCGACCTACCCCGATGCCGCGCACTTGCTGAAGGTTGAACAGACCTTGGCCAGCTACCCGCCGCTGGTGTTCGCGGGCGAGGCGCGCGAGCTGCGCCGGCAGTTTGCCGAGGTGACCGAAGGCCGCGCCTTCCTGCTGCAGGGTGGCGACTGCGCCGAGAGCTTTGCCGAATTCTCGGCGGCGAAAATCCGCGACACCTTCAAGGTGCTGCTGCAGATGGCCATTGTCATGACCTTTGCCGCTGGCTGCCCGGTGGTCAAGGTGGGGCGCATGGCCGGGCAGTTCGCCAAGCCGCGCTCATCGGGCGATGAAACCATCGGTGACATCACCCTGCCCGCCTACCGCGGCGACATCGTCAATGGTATCGGTTTCGACGCCAAAAGCCGCATCCCCGACCCGGAGCGCCTGCTGCAGGCCTACCACCAGGCCACCGCCAGCCTCAACCTGCTGCGCGCCTTCGCCCAGGGCGGGTTTGCCGACCTGCACCAGGTGCACAAGTGGAACCTCGACTTCATTGCCAACTCGGCACTGGCCGACAAGTACCACCAACTGGCCAACCGCATCGACGAAACCCTGGCGTTCATGCGCGCCTGTGGCCTGGACAGCGCGCCGCAGCTGCGCGAAACCAGCTTCTTCACCGCCCACGAGGCGCTGCTGCTGAACTATGAAGAAGCCTTCGTGCGCCAGGACAGCCTGACTGGCGACTATTACGACTGCTCGGCGCACATGCTGTGGATCGGCGACCGCACGCGTCAGCTGGACGGTGCTCATGTGGAGTTCCTGCGTGGCGTGCACAACCCGATCGGGGTCAAGGTCGGCCCAAGCATGAACCCCGAAGAGCTGATCCGCCTGATTGACACGCTGAACCCGGCCAACGACCCGGGCCGCCTGAACCTGATCGTGCGCATGGGCGCCAGCAAGGTCGGCGACCACCTGCCGGGGCTGATCCGCACCGTCGAGCGCGAGGGGCGCAAGGTGCTGTGGAGTTCCGACCCGATGCACGGCAACACCATCAAGGCCAGCAGCGGCTACAAGACCCGCGACTTTGCGCAGATCCTGGATGAGGTGAAACAGTTCTTCCAGGTGCACCAGGCCGAGGGCAGCCATGCGGGCGGCATTCATATCGAGATGACCGGGCAGAACGTTACCGAGTGCATCGGCGGCGCCCGGCCGATTACCGAGGATGCGTTGTCCGACCGGTATCACACCCATTGCGACCCACGGATGAACGCCGATCAGTCGCTGGAGTTGGCGTTCCTGATTGCCGAGACGCTCAAGCAGGTGCGGCGCTAAAAGCATTCGCGGGCACGCCCGCTCCCACAGGTACAACACAGGATTTGAAAACTGTGCCGCACCTGTGGGAGCGGGTTCACCCGCGAAGAGGCCAGTGAATATCCCAAAAGACTTAGCTCATTTACGCAGCGGATCATCCCAGAAATGCCGCTCGGCCTCTTGCTGGATATCTGCCCTGCTCAACCCCAGGTCGTGCAGGGTCGCATCACTGAGGCTGGCCAGCTCCTGACGCTGGCGGTACAGCTGCAGCCAGCGCAGCGGGCGCTGCAAGGCCGCATGCCACAGGTGGTTCAGGGAAAAGGCAGGTTGCTGGATGCTGCTGACATGACCTTTCATCGTGAAGCCCTCCGTGTTGATGGCCTCAGTCTCACGCCAGGCTTAAGATCAATCCAACGAATGTTTCTGATGCCATGCATCTCGGAGATTGATGCAATGTCCCAGTACCAGAGTTTGGATGCGGACGTACTGCGCACCTTCGTTGCCATCGCCGAGCAAGGCGGTTTCACCCGTGCCGGCGAGGTGGTCAATCGCACCCAGTCGGCGGTGAGCATGCAGATGAAACGCCTGGAGGAAGACATCCTGCAGCGCCAGCTGTTCGAACGCGACGGCCGCCAGGTACGGCTGACCGCCGAAGGCCAGGTGCTGCTGGGCTATGCCCGGCGCATCCTCAAGCTGCATGGTGAGGTGTTCAACACCCTGCGCATGCCGCACATGGTCGGGCTGGTACGCATCGGCACGCCAGACGACTACGCCATGCGCTTTCTGCCGACCATCCTGTCGAGCTTTGCCCAGGCCTACCCGCTGGTGCAGGTGGAGGTGCATTGCGATTCGTCCAAGCAACTGATGCTGCGCCAGGACCTGGACCTGACCATCGTCACCCGCGAGCCGGGCAACGAGATTGGCCAACTGCTACGCCAGGAGCGCCTGGTATGGGCCGCCGCCGAAGGCTTTTGCCCACAGGAGCAACGGCCGATGCCGGTGGCGCTGTTCAATACCGACTGTTTCTGCCGGGCCTGGACCTGCAATGCCCTGGAGGCCCAAGGCATCGACTACCGCATTGCCTATACCAGCCCGAGCCTGGCAGCGATTTTTGCCATCGTGACGGCAGGCTTGGCGGTAACCGCGCAGTTGCAGAGCCTGATTGGCGGGAATATCCGCATTCTGGGTGAAAGCGACGGGCTACCGCAGTTGCCGGTGGCCAATGTGATGCTGGTGCGCAGTACGCAAAACCCTTCGCCGATTACTGACTGCATGGCCGATTATATCGTCGAAGGGTTCAAGTAAGCCGGGGGCGCTTTGCGGCCCCAAGATCTCAAAGCTCAAACCCAAGCATCACCGCACATACCACCAAAAACACACAGAACATCGCCCGCAACACCTTTTCGGGCAGCGCGTGGGCCAACTTCACCCCCCAGCTGATGCTGAGCAAGCCACCCACCGCCAACGGCACCCCTACCCCCCAGTCAACGCTCTGGTGCACGCCATAGGTCACCAAGGTCACCAAGGTACTCGGTGCCGCCAGCGCCAGCGAAAGCCCCTGCGCCACCACTTGGGTAGTGCCGAACACACTGGTCAGGATCGGCGTGGCCACCACTGCCCCGCCCACCCCGAACAAGCCACCCATGGTGCCGGAAAAGCTGCCCAGCACACCCAGCCACGGCCAGGCATAGCGCAGTTCGGCACTAGGCGGCGAGACCTTCATGAACATCCGCGCCACGTTCCACGCCGCCAGTGCCACCAGAAAGCCGACAAAGCCCAAGCGCATGGAGTGTGCATCCAGCCCCACTGCCCAAATCGACCCCAGCCAGGCAAATACGAAGCTGCACGCCGACAACGGCAAGGCATGGCGCAGTTCGATGCGGTTGCGCTGGTGATAGCGCCACAACGCCAGCAGCACGTTCGGCACCACCATCACCAGCGCCGTGCCCTGCGCCAGTTGCTGGTCCAGGCCAAACAGCACACCCAGCGCCGGGATCGCAATCAACCCGCCGCCAATGCCGAACAAACCACCCATGGTCCCCAAGGCAGCACCCAGTACGATATACAACAACCACTCGATCATCAGGGCCCCATCCGCCTGTACACATAATGCGAGCATGCTAACGATTGTGCGCTGGCAGGGAAACGCACAGCAGCGCACAATGGCTGTGCGTTTCTCGCAAAAGCAAGGCAGCCATGAGCCCCGATACCCTCACCGACCAATTGAGCCTGTTCCTCGATGTGCTGGAAACCGGCAGTTTTTCCGCCGCCGCGCGTCGCCACCCACTAACCCCATCCGCCGTGGCCCGGCGCATCGACAACCTGGAAAGCGCCGTTGGCAGCCGCCTGTTCACCCGCAGCACCCATGCCGTGCGAGCCACGCCTGCAGGCAATGCCTTTGCCGAACGTGCCAGGCGCATCATCGAAGAGCTGCGCCTGGCCAGGGCCGAAGCGGTCTCGCTGAGCAACGCCCCCGAGGGCCTGATCCGCATCGACGCCCCTGCAGCGTTCGGCCGCCGCCACCTGGCCCCGGCCATCGCCGACTTCCTGGTGGCCTACCCGGGCCTGGATGTGCAACTGCGCCTGATCGACAGCTTCGTCGACCTGCATGGCAGCCACCTGGGCGAAGTCGACCTGGTGCTGCGCGCCGGCCCCTTGGCCGACACCCGCCTGGTCGCCACGCCGCTGGCCTACATGGTGCGCATCGCCTGCGCCAGCCCGGCCTACCTGGCCAGCCGGGGCGTGCCCACCTGCCCCAGCGAACTGCCCGGGCACGACGGCCTGGACTGGGATGGCCTGGCGCCGCCATTCGCCTGGCGCTTCAATGTGGCCGGGCAAACCCGCCTGTATCGCCCCACGCGCATGCGCATGGCCGCCAACAATGCCGAAACCCTGCTGTTCGGCGCTCTGGCAGGCTTAGGCATTGCCCACCTGCCTACCTGGCTGATCAGCGAATACCTGCTGCGTGGCGAGCTGGTACCGCTGTTTTGCGACGGCGGCCTGCCAGAAGCCGAGACCAGTGGCATTTACGCCCTACGCCTGGAACATGAAACGAACTCTCGCAGCCGTTTGCTGCTCGAATTCCTCAAGAGCCGCTTCAGCCCGATTCCACCCTGGGACTTGGCCTTGCGCAGTGAACTGCGCGAGTAATGCGCACACTAATGATCAGCGTGCCAGACTTACCCATTGATTACCTTCAAGGACCTGCATGAACGCCGACACCCAAGCCTCCTGTGACGAGCTGCTGCTGGACAACCAGGTCTGCTTCGCCCTGCACTCCACCTCGTTGCTGATGACCAAGGTCTACAAACCGCTGCTGCAGGCCCTGGGCCTGACCTACCCGCAGTACCTGGCCATGCTCGTGCTGTGGCAGCGCGACGGCCTGACCGTGGGCGAAATCAGCCAGCACCTGCTCACCGACCCCGGCTCGCTGACCCCGCTGCTCAAGCGCCTGGAAAGCGAAGGCCTGCTGCAGCGCAACCGCAGCCGCGAGGACGAGCGGGTGGTGCTGGTGCAACTGACCGACAAGGGGCGCGCCCTGCAACAACAGGCCAAGAAGGTGCCGCAGTGCATCCTCAAGGCCAGCGGGCGCAGCCTGGAGCAGTTGCAGCAACTGCAGGCCGACTTGCTGAGCCTGCGCGAGAGCCTGCAGAAAAACCTTTGAGGGCTATGCTGTGCAATGGCCGTTCGGATGAGCGGTGACGATTTATATTGCGCACTAACTAATTGCGCGCTAATTTAAGTCTCACACCAACCCGCGCCCTCCTGCAACCGGGAGCGCACAGCACATTAGCGAGGCTCAAGATGCAAAAGGTCACTCCCCTGTACATCGCAGAAGCTACCTCTACCGGTGGGCGCGACGGCAAATCCCGCTCCAGCGACGGCAAGCTGGTAGTCAGCCTGAGCACCCCCAAGGAACTGGGCGGCGCAGGCGGTGACGGCACCAACCCCGAGCAGATGTTCGCTGCCGGTTACTCGGCGTGCTTCATCGGTGCCTTGAAGTTTGTGGCCGGGCAAGAGAAGAAAGCCCTGCCGGCAGATGCCTCGATCACCGCCAAGGTGGGCATCGGCCAGATCCCGGGCGGTTTCGGCCTGGACATCGACCTGCACATCAACCTGCCGGGCCTGGCCCAGGCCGATGCCGAAGGGCTGGTGGAAAAGGCGCACCAGGTGTGCCCGTATTCCAACGCCACCCGCGGTAACGTGGATGTGCGCCTGCACGTGACTGTCTGAAGTTCACGCAGCCCCCTGTGGGAGTGCAGCATGGATTGCAGGCACAAAAAAACCCGGCCAAGGCCGGGTTTTTGCGCATCACAAGAAGAATTACTTCTTGGAACGGCCTTTGAAGCTGTTGTCGCGAGTGTCGATGTCGATCCACTCGTCGATCTGGATGAAGTCGGCAACCTGGATCTCGGTGCCGTTCTTCAGTTTGGCAGGCTTCATGACCTTGCCCGAGGTGTCGCCGCGAGCAGCGTTCTCGGTGTAGACAACCTGACGGCTGATAGTGGTCGGCAGTTCAACCGATACCAGGCGGCCTTCGAAGAACACGGCTTCGCAGATGTCTTCCATGCCTTCTTCGATGTACGGCAGAACGGCGTCGATGTCTTCGGCGTTCAGTTCGTACATGGTGTAGTCGGTGGTGTCCATGAAGGTGTACGAGTCACCGCTGATGAACGACAGGGTCGCTTCTTTGCGATCCAGGATCACGTCGTCCAGCTTGTCGTCCGCACCGTATACGGTTTCGGTCTTGTAGCCGGTCAGCAGGTTCTTCAGCTTGGTCTTCATGATCGCGCTGTTACGGCCCGACTTGGTGAACTCAGCTTTTTGAACCAGCCACGGGTCGTTGTCGATCCGCAGTACGGTACCGGGTTTCAGTTCTTTACCAGTTTTCATTACGAAGTATCCGAATCTGGATGGATTTATAAAAATCGAGGCCGCATATCATAGCCAATTTCGGTAAAACTGTACCAGCGTCATGGCAAGGTCCGGCTGAGCGGCCTGCCGCGCCGCCCAAAGCCGGGCATGCTGCTGCAGTTCCGGCCAATGCTGGCGGGCCGCCTGCCAGGCCTGGCCCATGTCGAAATCCATGTTCCAGGCACGCCACAGGCCAAGCAGGGCGGCATCAGCTTTATCTGACAGGCCGCGTCGATAATGCGCCAGGAACGCTTCGAGCTTTTCCCAGTGGGCGTTCTCGTCCTGCACATAGATATGCCACAGCATCGGCTGCCCGGCCCACTGCGCACGCACGAACGAGTCTTCGCCGCGCACCGCGTTGAAATCGCAGCTCCACAACAGCCGGTCGAAGTCGTCCTGGCTGACAAACGGCAATACCTGCACGGTCAGCGCGCCACGCTTGCGTACTTCCCCCACTGCCAGCGGTGCCTCGCCAAGCCACTGGCTGAGCCCGGCGACGATGCGCCCTTGCGGCACCAGCAGGTGGCACGCCTGTTCGCCGCTGGCCAGGGTAGCGAGCCAGCTCGCCAACTGCGGGTTTTCGTAGGCAAACAGCGAGATCAGCAACGCGCCCTGGTCGGGGCTTACACCCAGCCGTTGCAGGAAGGCCTGGCGTGCATCGGCCGACTGCTGGAACGCGTCACGCCGAGCCAGTAGTGCCCCCTCGCGTAGCAGGCCACCGGTTTTTTCGGTAAAGCCCGGGAAGAAAAACACCTTGCGCAGGCCGTTGGGCTGTGGCGAAGGCAAGCCATGACAGCCCTCCACCCAGTCCTCGGCACTAAGGTACTCAAGGTTCAACCACAGCGGCGGCTGCGGGCGCGCACGCATGGCCTCGACATAAGCCGCCGGCAACTGGCAGGCAAAAGCACCGATCACCACATCGGCCGGCGCTACCGGTAACCAGGCCGCCGGCCACTGGCGCACATCCACACCGTGCTGCCACTGTTGCGCGGCAGTGGCATCGGCGCCGGGGCACATGGGCGTGAAAGCGTTGAGGTCATCCACCCACAGGCGCACCGCCAGGCCATGCTCGGCCACCAGTTGGCGGGCCAGGCGCCAGGTCACGCCAATATCGCCGTAGTTGTCGACGACACTGCAGAAGATGTCCCAGGTGGCGTTCATGCGCCCCTCCCGTACTGGTGCAAAACCGCGAATTCTGCGCATAAATTGTCGCCGACAAAAGCACCTGCGCGGAAAAATGCCCAGGCGCATGCGACAATGCCCCCGGACCCACCCCGCCAGGAGGCTGCCATGCCCCGCCACCGTGAACTGAAGATCACCCTCAAGCCGTTGCCGTTGATTGTGTGCGTTGCCTTGGGCCTGTGGCTGGGCGCCGTGGCCATTGCCGCCAGCCTGTGGCTGGCGCTGCAGCTGTGGCCACAGCAGGTGAAACCGCTGGCCCAGGCCGTGGCCCCCAGCGTGTACCGGCCTGCTGCGCCGCCTGCGCCAGCACCGGCGCAGGACGCCCAGGCCGAGATGTTCGACCGCTACAAGAACATTTTGCACAAACAGGAGCTGCAGCAGGCCGCCGAGGCTGCCCAGGGCAACCCGCGCAACCTCAACAGCCCCAAGTGCCAGTTCTGGTTGCAGCAGAACCGTACTGCACCCACCGATAAAAGCCAGGCCAATGTGCTGGAGTTCTGTTACTGACCATGGACAAGCCCCGCCTGCTGGCGCAGATCGTCGCCACCCTCGAACATGACCTGGACGTGCTGACCCGCGCGGCGCAAACGGCTTATGAAGCGGCTACTGCCGAAGAAAACATCGCCGAGAACAAGTACGACACCCTGGGCCTGGAAGCCTCGTACCTGGCCACCGGCCAAGCCCGGCGCAGTGCCGAGATCCGCCAGGCGCTGCTGATCTACCAGCAACTGCTGCTGCGTGATTACGACCCGGTGCGCGGGGTGCAGGTGAGCAACCTGGTGACGCTGGAGGATGAAGCTGGCGGCCAGCGCCGGCTGTTCCTCGGGCCAGAGGCTGCGGGATTGAAGATTGGCGAGGGGGATGGGCTGGTGACGGTGATCACCCCGCGCTCGCCGCTGGGGCAGCTGTTGCTGGGCAAGAAGGTTGATGATGAGGTGAGCCTGGGGGCGCAGGTATTGTTCATTGTTGATGTTGCCTGAGCGGGCCTCTTCGCGGGCACGCCCGCTCCCACAGGGATCCCACAATCTTCAGGCGTGTGATATTCCTGTGGG
>NZ_JBDJLK010000091.1:0-20924 GCF_039673335.1 Pseudomonas sp. TWI929 | reverse complement strand
TTGTTGTGGTTGTTTTGGTATTCATTTGTTCGGTGACGGGTTTTGGGGTTGCTGGGGCGGGCCTATTGGCGCAAAACGCCGCTAAGAGGCCAGCACAGCCCCTACAAATCCATCGTTCATAGAACGGAACGCTAAAGCCAGATTCTGCTAACTACCGCCACAAAGGTGATGATTTTAATCTGTGCCCATCAACGCGAAACACCCCGAATTGCTGAAAAATTCATAACCCTTAGGAGCACAGACCATGAGCAAATTCACCTACAACCGCCTGAACAAAGACGACGCCGCCGTACTGCTGGTCGACCACCAGGCTGGCCTGCTGTCGCTGGTGCGTGACATTGAACCGGACAAGTTCAAGAACAACGTGCTGGCCCTGGCTGACCTGGCCAAGTTCTTCAACCTGCCGACCATCCTCACCACCAGCTTTGAACAAGGCCCCAACGGCCCGCTGGTACCCGAGCTGAAGGAACTGTTCCCGGACGCCCCGTACATCGCCCGCCCAGGGCAGATCAATGCCTGGGACAACGAAGACTTCGTCAAGGCGGTGAAGGCGACTGGCAAGAAGCAGCTGATCATTGCCGGTGTGGTGACCGAGGTTTGCGTGGCGTTCCCGGCGCTGTCGGCTTTGGAGGAAGAGTTTGAGGTGTTCGTGGTGACCGATGCTTCCGGCACCTTCAACGAAATGACTCGCGATGCCGCCCATGACCGCATGAGCCAGGCCGGTGCGCAGATGATGACCTGGTTTGGTGTGGCCTGTGAGCTGCACCGCGACTGGCGCAACGATATCGAAGGGCTGGCGGCGCTGTGCTCCAACCATATTCCGGATTATCGGAACCTGATGACCAGCTATAACGCGTTGACTGCGGGTAAGTAACAGCCCGGTAGTTGTGTGCAAAAAGGCCGGATCCCTTTATTGGGGCCGGCCTTTTTGTGTTTGCAGTACCGGCCTCTTCGCGGGTAAACCCGCTCCCACAGGATCACCGCAGGTCCTGAAACTGTGCAGTACCTGTAGGAGCGGGTTCACCCGCGAAGAGGCCAACACAGGCAACATCAATTCATGGGCTGCGACTCAATCCCCTCCAGCAATGCCTCAACCAACCCTTCTGCCATTTCAACTGCATTCAGGTTGCTCCAGAACAGGCTCTTGCCGGTTTCATCCAGGTGTTCCAGGGCTTTGTAGCCACAGTCATAGGCACCGCGCAGGTACTGGGCGACGTGCACGAGGGCGTCATGGGCGGAAACGCCCGGGTTTACTGTGAACAAGGGTGGGTGGCCGGCATCGCAGCGGCTGAAGGCGCGTTCTTTGGTGTCGGGGAGGGGGGGATTGGGGACAATCTTTTTCATAGCCAAACTCCGATAGAGGTTGACCGGCACCATCCGTTTCCACGCGAAGGGTGGCGGCTGCACGCGGGGTGGAAAGCCGGGCTATCGGAACCCCGGCAGGCCATTCGGCCTCCCGCGTACAGCTGCCATGACAACAGCTGTTCCGATAACCTGCCGGGTTTCCACGCCCGATCGCTGAACCGACAGCGACCCGGTCAGCCTAGAGAGCAGGCTTTCCCCGGACAATCAGACGGGCGTCGACACGATGCGTAGGATAAATCCTCGGGATTGGCGTGAACGTAGGAAATGGTTCGCGGGGAAGTAGGACCTGGCTGAGAATCGGGCGATTATTTGATGGTTTTTTTTGTGCGCGTAATGGCGGCGCTCGATCTTGTAGGCGCTGCAACCCTCAAGGCATGCACTCAAAGGCCTCAATCCGCATCCGAATCAAACAACCGCTCCAACTCCACCCGCGCTTCCTTGGCCGTCTGCATCACCTTGGCCCGGTCGTCGCGCACTTGCCCCTGGGCCACCAGCACCTCTTCATCATGCTGGGTAAACCGTGCAATCCGGTCCGCCGCCTGCGCATCACTCAAACCCAACCCCACCAGCGCGCGGCGGGTCATTTCCAGGCTGGAATAGAACGTCTCGCGAATCGGCTCGGCACCGACATCCGCCAACTTGTGCACATGCTGGCGGTTACGCGCGCGGGCCAGCACTTTCAGGTGCGGGTACAGGCGCTTCACCCGTTCTGCGGTATGAATGGCAGCTTCCGGGTCATCGATGGTGATGATGAAGTACTCCGCCTCGCCCACCTTGGCAGCATGCAGCACTTCCGGGCGCAGCGGGTCGCCGTAGAACACCGGTACCTGCTCGAACATGCGGGTCATCTCGATGGTATCGACCGAGGTTTCCAGGGCAATGAACGGGATCTTCTGTGCCCGCAAGATGCGCGCGACGATCTGGCCCATGCGGCCCATGCCGACGATCACTACCCGCGGCTTATCCGTCTGGATCTGCTTGTATTGCTCCGGCACCTCACGCGCTGGCTGTGGGCGTTTAAGGGCGCGGGCGCAGCCAATCATCAGCAGCGGGGTAATGGCCATCGATAGGGTGATGGTCATCAGCAGCAGGTCGTAGGTCTGGGTGTCGAACAGGCCCTGGTCCTTGCCCAGCTTGAACACCACGAAAGCGAATTCGCCACCGGCCGCCAGCACCATGCCCAGGCGCAGCGCACTGGCGCTGCTCAGGCCCCCGGCCAGGCGACCGACGCCAACCAGCAGCACCAGCTTCACCGCCACCAGCAGCAGGGTCAGGCCCAGCACCACCAGCGGCATTTCCAGCAACAGGCGCAGGTTGGCGCCCATGCCGACGCTGATGAAGAACAACCCCAGCAGCAGGCCCTTGAACGGTTCGATCTGCGATTCCAGCTCGTGGCGGTATTCCGAGTCGGCCAGCAGCAGGCCGGCGAGGAAGGCGCCCAGGGCCATGGAAATGCCGGCTTCTTCCATCAGCCAGGCGGTGCCGATCACCACCAGCAGCGCGGTGGCGGTAGACACTTCCGGCAGGCCGGTGCGGGCCACGGTGCGGAACACCGGGCGCAGCAGGTAGCGGCCGCCGATGATCACCACGGCGATGCTGGCGAATACCTTCAGGCCGTGTTGCAGGCTGTCACCGTGGCTGGTGTCCGGGCCACTGGCGGCCAGCAGCGGGACCAGGGCGATCAGCGGAATGGCGGCGATGTCCTGGAACAGCAGGATGGCGAACGCCAGGCGACCGTGCGGGGCGTTGAGCTGCTTGCTCTCGGCCAGGCTCTGCAGGCCAAGGGCGGTGGACGACAGCGCCAGGCCCAGGCCGAGCACGATGGCTGCCGGTAGCGTCTGGCTGAAACCGAATAGGGCAATGGCGCCGATCAGTGCGCCGGTCAGCAGTACCTGGGCGGTGCCGACGCCGAACACCGACTTGCGCATCAGCCACAGGCGTTTGGGGGACAGCTCCAGGCCGATGATGAACAGCAGCAGGACCACGCCCAGCTCGGAAATGTGCGCCACGCTTTCGGTGTCGCGGATCAGGCCCAGTGCTTGCGGGCCGATGACCACGCCGGCCAGCAGGTAGCCGAGCACGGCACCCAGTTGCAGGCGTTTGGCCAGGGGGACGGCGAGGACGGCGGCAAGCAGGAAGATCACTGCGGTTTGCAGAAGGCTGCCTTCATGTGGCATTGGCTCGTACTCCATGAGCTGCCGGGGCAGCGTTTGAACAGTTTGGCGGACAATTTTGGGGGCTGGGGTGGAGTCAGACAATCCGCTGCCGGGAAGAAAGGTTGTCCCAAAATAGGTGACAGTCTGTGCCGGCCCTTTCGCGGGTAAACCCGTTCCCACAGGACACCGCGTTTGCGGGTAGGAGCGGCCTTGCGTCGCGATGGGCTGCAAAGCAGCCCCGGCAATCTAACTGCTCCCCGGCCGGTACTGCAGGGCCTCGGCCAGATGCGCCCGGCCAATCGCCTCGCACCCCTCCAGGTCAGCCAGCGTTCGCGCCACCTTCAACAACCGGTGCGCCGCCCGCAAGGACAGGGTCAACCGCTCGCAGGCCCCCTCCAGCCAGGCCTGGTCCGCCGCCACCAATTCGCAATGACGGCGCAAACCCTCCAGGTTCAAGAACGCATTCGCACACCCTTGGCGCCTGTGCTGCAGCTCCCGTGCCTGCGCTACTTTGGCCGCTACATCGGCACTGCTCTCGCCGCAAGGCTGGTTGTTCAACGTGGTGCTCTCGCGGGCCACGGTCAGGTGCAGGTCGATGCGGTCCAGCAGTGGCCCGGACAACTTGTTGCGGTAGCGCGCGATCTGCTCGGTGCTGCAGCGGCAGCGGCCGGTGGGGTCGCCCAGGTAGCCACAAGGGCACGGGTTCATCGCCGCCACCAGCTGGAAGCGCGCGGGGAAACGCACTTTGTCGCGGGCCCGGGCAATCACGATCTCGCCCGATTCCAGTGGCTCGCGCAGCACTTCCAGCACGCGCCGCTCGAACTCCGGCAGCTCGTCGAGAAACAGCACGCCGTGGTGGGCGAGGGTAATTTCACCCGGTTGCGGTCGGCTGCTGCCACCCACCAGCGCCGGGCCGGAGGCGGAGTGGTGGGGGTGGCGAAAAGGCCGCTGCGGCCAGCTGCTCAGCGGCGCATGTCCGCTGACCGACTGGATCGCCGCCACTTCCAGCGCCTCGTGCTCGTCCAGCGGTGGCAGCAACCCGGGCAGGCGGCTGGCGAGCAGGGTCTTGCCGGTGCCCGGTGGTCCGGTGAACAGCAGGTTGTGCGCCCCGGCCGCCGCCAGCAGCAAGGCACGCTTGGCCGCCAGTTGGCCTTGCACCTCGCTCAGGTCCGGGTAGGGCCGTTGCTGCAGGATCAAACCGTTGGCAGCGTATGGTGGCAGCGGTACCTGGCCGTTCAGGTGGGCAACCAGCTCCAGCAAGTGCCCCACCGCATACACCACCAGCCCGCCGGCCAGGCTGGCTTCCTCGGCATTCTCCCGTGGCACCACCAGTGCCCGGCCTGCTTCGCGTGCCGCCAGTGCTGCAGGCAACACCCCTTGCACCGGGCGCAGTTTGCCAGACAGCGCCAGTTCGCCCAGGCATTCGACATCGACGAGGGTGGCTATCGGCACCTGGCCATCGGCGGCAAGGATGCCCAGGGCAATGGCCAGATCGTAGCGCCCGCCGTCCTTGGGCAGGTCGGCGGGGGCGAGGTTCTGGGTGATGCGCCGCTGCGGGTAGTTCAGCCCGGAGTTGACGATGGCGCTGCGTACCCGGTCCTTGCTTTCCTTGACTGTAGTTTCCGGCAGGCCGACCAGGGTGAGATGGGGCAAGCCATTGGCCAAGTGGGTTTCGACGCTGACTGCCGGTGCCTGCACGCCTACCTGGGCGCGGCTGTGGACGAGGGCTAGGGACATGGACGCTCCGTTGTCGTTGAAAAAGGCCGCATCCTGCGGCAGAGCCAAGGATAGCCAGCGCGGCTACTACAAGCACAAGAAGTGTGCGTCGTGGTTTTTCAGGCCAGGTATTTCCCCTGCCAATTCATACAATTCGACAAGAAATGGATCCAATTAACTTTGCGCATGGCCAGGCGATGGCTTAGTGTTGTTGGGCAACGGCGGTTGCCATGGGATGGCACCGCGGCTTCCTTCAAATGGACTTGAGGTAGTACCCGTGCAAACGCTCACCCGCACGCGCCAGGCAATTCGCGAACTGGTGCAGGCCAGTGCATTCGTTGAACTCAACCGACTTTTCGACAGCCTTGAGGCGCAATGGCATCAAGCGCCGCCTGGTGAATTTCCCGCCTACCTGGCGGCAATCGAAGGGCATATGCTGGTCGATCTGGAACGACCGGGCGACAGGGCTTTGAGCCAGGTGCTCAAAGCCTGGATCGAAGCCTGCCCCAAGGCTTATCACCCGCAGGTGGTGATGGGCTTTCACTGTTTCCAGCGGGCCTGCCAGGTGCAGGGCAGCGGCCAACGCAACGCCGCATGCTCGCTGGCAGTCGAGCAAATCTGTGAAACCGCGACCGCGCACCTGTTGTGTGCCATGGACCGTTCAGCCCAGCCGGTGGCTGCGGCCATTGGCATGTTGCGTATCAGTGCGCAACTCCGGGAGCCCGGGTGGCTGATTGAATTGTTTCTCGGTCAGCCTGCGCGCTTCAGGCCCAATGCCCATGCCGATGTGGAAGTGCAGGAGGCTGCGGCGCCGTTGTTGGTGAAACACGGGATTTTACCTCTGGTCGAGCTACCGCAGGCTTTACCCTCATGCCTGGGCGCGCGTGTCGATCACGAGAAAGAAGGCCCACGCTATTACTGGCTACGCCATGCCCTGGCCGCTCGGCCCGGCTGCTTCGAGGCGATCCAGGCTCTTGCCGTTTACCTGCTGCCGCGCTGGGGGGGCAGCGCTGATGCGCTCGAGGTGTTGGTCAGTGGCCCACTTTGCGAGCCGTGGGACGAAGCGTTGCGCAATGCAGTGCGCTGGATGGCTATCGAAGACCGGCTGGTCTTGCCGCGTGCCCACCAGTCGCGGGCGGCTGCTGCGTGGCAGCAATGCTTCGAAGCCTGGGCGCAACGCCCGCTCAGGCCCAGGGAACAGGCCGTTCTGCTGGCCTGGCGAGGTGCATTGCGCAGCACCACCCCACACGCACCGGCAGGCGCCCTGGGCGATTTTGTCGCATGCCTGGAGTGCTTCGCCGATCAAGGTTTCATCAGTGCAATGGGCGAGCCTCTGCGTTGCCTTGCCGGCCTGATTCTGGTGGGCGCAGTGCTGGATGAATGCCAGGCGTTCCGGATCACCCTCGAGCGCTTGAGCGCAGGCCATTCTCATGCCGCCGCCTGCGCTCTGCGCGCCGTCGGGCACCGCTTCGGCCTCTGGGGGCTGCCGCGCTCGGCCGAGCAGGCAAGGGCATGGTCGCAGATTGCGGTGAAGCGCCAGTGTGCAGGGGAGGCACCGGGCTTCGCTGTGCTCGATGTTGCGCGGCTGCTCTGGGTTGCCAACCGGCATGAAGCGGCCTGCTACCTGTATGAGCGGTGTGCCGAACTGAACCTTCCGGGGGCTGCCCTTGGCCTGTACGAGCTGCACCATGGCGGCCTGGGCAACACCCCGGAGCACTACCTGGACGACGAGGCGGCCGAGTACTGGCTGCAGCGTGCGGTGCAGGCGGGCAGCCGGCAAGCCAAGTACAACCTGGCCCGCCTGCGCATGGATGGTGATGAAGACCTGAACGAGCGTAGTGCCATGTTGGCCGTCAGGCGCCTGCTGGTCGACGCGCTGGGCAACGCGCAAACCAATGCCCGCGCGCGGTTGCACCTGGGGATTTTGCTGCGCCAATTTGGCGAGCCGCAGGAACGGGCCGAGGCGGTGGCCTACCTGCTGAGCCTGGTCGAACACCCGGACCCGGGGCTTGCCGGGCGTGCCAGTGCCGAGCTGGGGCTGGCCTGGATGCACGGGCGCGGCACCCGCAAGCAAAGCCGCTTTGCCGCCATCGAATGGGTTAACCGTGCGGCGAGCTTGCAGCCGGGTAACTCGGCCATCGAGGATATCCAGGCGGAGATCCTCAATTCACACAACCGAGTGAAAACCTTGTTCACCCAGTGCGGTGCGGCGCTGTTCCGCGGCACCTTGCATGCCAGTGAGCTGCCGCCGAAGCAGGTAGCGCCCGAGATGAATCGCCTGCGGGCTTCTGCCTGACCGCTCCCACAATGCGCAAGTTTTTAGACTTTGGACAAAACAGTTGCTACGGCTTGGCGCCGAGGATGATGTGCGAGGCCTTGATCAGCGCGGTGGCCTTCACGCCCGGGGCCAGGCCCAGCTCCTGCACGGCTTCACGGGTCACAATGGCATACACCTCGGTGCCGCCGGCCAGCTTCAGCACCACTTCGGCATTCACCGCGCCATCGCCCACCCGCACCACTTCGCCTTCCAGCGCGTTGCGGGCCGACAGCTTGTAGCCGGCAGCGTCGGTCAGCAGTACCACCCACGGTGCCTTGACCAGCGCCACGGCATCTTTGCCGACGTTGATGCCGAGGTTATGCAGGCTGGCCATGGTGACCACCGCCACCAGCTTTTCACCACCACCCAGGGTCAGCTCGACTTCGGCATTGACCGCTCCGGGCTGAACGTTGGTGACTTTGCCTTCGAATACATTGCGTGCGCTGACTTTCATCGAAAACGCTCCGTGTGTCGTTTGTTATTCCTGCGGGGCGGGCGCCAGGCGAGCTTCCAGTTCGGCTACCTGCTTTTCCAGGGCTTCAAGGCGGGCGCGGGTGCGCGCCAGCACGACCATCTGGCTGTCGAATTCGTCGCGGCTGACCAGGTCCAGCTTGCTGAAGGCACCTTGCATCAGCACCTTGAACTGGCTTTCCAGTTCTGCGCGGGGCTGGGCGGTATCGCTGCTGAACAGGCGCGAGGCCTGGTCGCTCAGGGCATCGAGAAGGGCTTTGGGCGCGAGCATGGGGCTGTCCACTGAAAGTGAGAAATGGCCGGCAGTGTAGCACGCACACACCTGACTCCTGAGTGCGCAGCAGCCCTATCGCGACGCAAAGCCGCTCCCGCAAAAATCGCGCGCGGTTGCACATTTTTCGCGCAACGCGCCCTGTCGGCGCGCACCAAGGTTGTGCATGTTTTCCATGCTGGCGACTGGCCAATCCTGAGTAATTCACATAACCCACTGTTTTCCTGTGCTTTGGTGGAACTGGCAAGGTTTCTGCAAAGACCATTACGAGCCATGCACTGATGCAGTTCTTTGTGACCAAGCAGTGCGCACGCGGAGCCGGATGCCGACGACGCGTTACAAAGCCAACCGCTGCGCTTAGACTTGAGACGGGTTTGTTTTCCTGGGGCAAGTCCACCAAATCGGGAGAGAGTTTCATGAAGCTAGTCACAGCCATCATCAAGCCGTTCAAGCTGGACGACGTGCGCGAGTCGCTGTCGGAAATCGGCGTGCAGGGCATCACCGTCACCGAAGTCAAAGGTTTCGGTCGGCAGAAGGGCCACACCGAGCTGTATCGCGGTGCTGAATACGTGGTCGATTTCCTGCCCAAGGTGAAGATCGATGTCGCCATCGATGACAAGGACCTTGATCGGGTAATCGAAGCCATCACCAAGGCAGCCAACACCGGCAAGATCGGTGACGGCAAGATTTTCGTGGTGAATCTGGAGCAGGCGATCCGTATCCGTACCGGCGAAACCGATACCGACGCGATCTAAGCAGCAACAAAGCCTCACCAAACCCAACGCCCCAGGAGAAAACAACATGACTCTGCGTAAGATCGCAGGGCTAGGAGCCCTATTGTCCCTCGTAATGCCCGGGCTTGCCCTGGCAGAGGAAGCTGCCCCAGCGCTGAACTCCGGCGACACCGCCTGGATGCTGACCGCAACGGCGCTGGTGCTGTTCATGACCATTCCGGGCCTGGCCTTGTTCTATGGCGGTATGGTGCGTTCCAAGAACGTGCTGTCGGTGATGATGCAGTGCTTTGCAATCACCGGCCTGATGAGCATTCTCTGGGTCGTCTACGGCTACAGCATGGCCTTCGATACCACCGGTATGGAAAAAGGCGTGCTCAACTTCAATTCCTTCGTCGGCGGCTTCTCCAAGGCCTTCCTCAGCGGCGTTACGCCCGAGAACCTGACCTCGGCCACCGCGCTGTTCCCTGAAGCGGTATTCATCACCTTCCAGATGACCTTCGCCATCATCACCCCGGCGCTGATCGTGGGTGCCTTCGCCGAGCGCATGAAGTTCTCCGCGATGCTGGTGTTCATGGGTATCTGGTTCACCCTGGTGTATGCGCCGATCGCGCACATGGTGTGGAGCGGTGACGGTGCACTGATGTGGGACTGGGGCGTGCTGGACTTCGCCGGCGGCACCGTGGTGCACATCAACGCGGGTATTGCAGGCCTGGTGTGCTGCCTGGTGCTGGGCAAGCGCAAGGGCTTCCCGACCACCCCGATGGCCCCGCACAACCTGGGCTATACCCTGATGGGCGCGGCCATGCTGTGGATCGGCTGGTTCGGCTTCAACGCAGGCTCTGCCGCCGCCGCCAACGGCACCGCTGGCATGGCCATGCTGGTGACCCAGATCGCCACCGCCGCTGCCGCGCTAGGCTGGATGTTCGCCGAGTGGATCGGCCATGGCAAACCGAGCGCCCTGGGTATCGCCTCGGGTGTGGTTGCCGGCCTGGTCGCCATCACTCCGGCTGCAGGCACCGTGGGCCCGATGGGCGCCTTGGTGATCGGCCTGTCCTCGGGCGTGATCTGCTACTTCTGCGCCACCAGCCTCAAGCGCAAGCTGGGCTATGACGACTCGCTGGACGCCTTCGGTGTGCATGGCGTCGGCGGCATCATCGGCGCCATCCTCACCGGCGTGTTCGCTGCCCCGGCACTGGGTGGCTTCGGCACCGTGACCGACATCGGCATGCAGGTCTGGGTCCAGGCCAAAGGCGTGATCTTCACCGTGGTCTACACCGCCATCGTCACCTACGTGATCCTCAAGGTGCTGGATGTGGTGATGGGCCTGCGGGTCAACGAAGAAGAGGAGTCGGTCGGCCTCGATCTGGCTCAGCACAACGAACGCGGCTACAACCTGTAACTGCGACGCGGTAAAAACTTGCCCGGCTTGCCGGGCATTTTTTTGCCAGTTTTTTAGCATTTCCCGCTCGGCAAACGGTTTATCCGACACGTTCGCGACGTAGGTAAAAAACTTACAAGTCGTAGGGCATTTATGGTGCTTTGCTTTTTCCACGGGCGCGCTAGAATGCGCGCCGAAGGGTGTTTGACGAGTAGTACACACACTTCGCCAGCCTTTGCTAGGCTTGCCAATAGCGTGTGGCCAGCAGGGGCTAATGGATTTTGTCAGGTCCTGCCAGGAGCAGGGCCTGCTGGGTGCCGCCTCCCATCAGGAGCGCCGACCCAAGGGCAGTGGCCTAACCCACGGCCAGTTGAATTTTCACTGGTGGCTGCCGGTCTACGGCTGCACTGGTCTATAACTAACCTGCTTTTCGCAAGTCATGAGGTAGAACATGAGCGACGACGATCTGGAAAATGATGACCTCGAAGTAGGCGACGAAGACGAGGGTGATGAAGGCCTCGAAGCGGCGGCTGATGATGGCGCCGAAGACGCTGGCGATGACGACAGCAGCCCGGCACCCGCTGCCAAGGGCAAATCCAAGGCGGCAGTCTCGGTAGACGAGATGCCGAGCATGGAAGCCAAGCAGAAAGAGCGTGATGCCCTGGCCAAGGCGATGGAGGAGTTCCTTTCTCGCGGTGGCAAGGTGCAGGAAGTCGAGGCCAACGTGGTCGCCGACCCGCCCAAGAAGCCGGACAACAAGTACGGCAGCCGCCCTATCTGAGTGGCTGATCGCAAAAAAGCCCGCCGTCGCTGCGGGCTTTTTTGTGGGCATTCGCCGGGCATTTTTTTGGCGCTTACGAGATCGAGCGCCACCAAGAATGTTAAGCCAGCCTCTTGTCAGCGCCAGCGCGCAAGCACGTCAGGCAGCTGCGACAGGCGCTGAATCTCGGCATCCGGCGCCTGGTCGCCGGCCCAGGCCTTGCCTTGCGGGTTGAACCACACCGCACGCAACCCGGCGCGCTGGGCGCCAGCAATGTCATCACCCGGATGGTCGCCAATGTGCACCGCCGCACCGGCGTCCACCTCACCACGGCGCAGGGCCTCCAGGAACGGCGCCGGGTCTGGCTTGCCGATACCGAGGTCCTCGGCACACAGGGCAAAGCGGAAGTAATCCGCCAGCCCCAGCCGGCTTACGTCGGCATTGCCGTTGGTGACCACGCCCAGGATGTAGTGGTGGCGCAGAATCTCCAGCACCGGCTGCACCTCGGGGAAGATCTCCACCTGGTGGCGGGCATGCAGGAATACTTCGAAGCCTTCGTTGGCCAGCTCCTGCGCGTGCTTCTCGCTATAGCCGACTTCTTCCAGGGCATGGAACAGCACGCGCCGGCGCAGGGCGCTGATGCGGTGCTTCAGGCCGGGTTCGGCCTGCACCAGGCGCTCGCGGATGGCGAACAGGTGCTCCACCGGCACGCCGCCAAGGATCGGGGCGTTGGCTTCGAGCCAGTCGCGCAGCACGACTTCCGCGCTGGCGATGACCGGCGCGGTGTCCCACAGGGTGTCGTCGAGGTCGAAGGTGATCAGCTTGATGCTCATGAGTCTGTGCCTTTGCTGCGTTTGGCCCGAGGGTGGGCGCTGTCGTACACCGCGGCCAGGTGCTGGAAGTCCAGGTGGGTATAGATTTGCGTGGTGCTGATGTCGGCATGGCCGAGCATCTCCTGCACCGCGCGCAGGTCCTGGGACGATTCCAGCACATGGCTGGCGAAGGAATGGCGAAGCATGTGCGGGTGCAGGTGCTGGCCCAGCTCACGCTCGCCGACGGCCTTCACCCGTTGCTGCACCGCCCGCGGGCTGATGCGGTTGCCCTGGCGGGTAATGAACACCGCGCGGTCGCGCGGGTTGCCGATGCCGCGCAGGCGGTACCATTCCTGCAGCGCCTCGCGGGCTTTGCGGCCAACTGGCAGCACGCGGGCCTTGCCACCCTTGCCCAGCACCTGCACCAGGCCGGCGGCAAGGTCGAGGTGATCGAGGTCGAGGTTGGTCAGCTCGGACAGGCGCAGGCCCGACGAATAGAACAGTTCGAGCATGGCCTGGTCGCGGCGGGCGATGAAATCGTCGTCGACGCCGCCATCGAGCAGCTGCAGGGCGCGGTCGGTGTCCAGCACCTTGGGTAGCCGGCGCTCACCCTTGGGTGCGCTCAGGCCGGTGGCCGGGTCGTGCTGGCACAGGCCTTCGCGGTTGAGGTATCGGTACAGGCCGCGCACCGCCGATAGCAGCCGCGCCAGGCTGCGCGAAGACTGGCCATGGTGGTGCAGGCGGGCAATCAGCTGGCGCAGTTGCTGGATCTGCAGCGCCTGCCAGTCGGCAATGCCGTGTTCCTTGCAGTAGGCGATGACCTTGTCCAGGTCGCGACGGTAGCCCAGCAAGGTGTGCTCCGACACCTGGCGCTCATTGCGCAGATGTGCGCAATAAGCCTCCAGCTGGCGTTCCATCAGCGTACCGAACGCAGGGTCTGGGTAACGCGTGGTACAACGCGGCCGAGCACTTCGGCGATATAGCCGAGGAACAGGGTGCCGACGCTGCTCTTGTAGTGTTGCGGGTCGCGACTGCCAATCGCCAGCACCCCGTGCAGCCCTTGGTACTCAAGGGCGGCCACGGCGCTGGAGCCCACTTCCCGGCGCTGTTCATCACCGAACAGGAAGGCCAGTTCGTGCTCGCGCAAGTTGCCACTGACCGTCCTGCCGCCGCCCAGCAGGGCACCGATGGCTTGCTGCGCCTCGGCGTTGCTGACCCAGCGCCCGACCGGCGCGATGTTGTCGCCGAACAGGATCAGGCTGACGAAGGGCACCTGGAATTCCTGGCGCAGGCTGTCTTCGACCGCCATTACCACTTCTTCCAGGCTGCCGGCATCGAGCAGGTCGAGGATCAGCCGGCGGGTCTTGTCGAACAGCCGGTCGTTGTCGCGGGCCACATCCATCAGTTGCGACAGGCGGTGGCGCATCTCGATGTTGCGGTCGCGCAGCAGCTTGAGCTGGCGCTCCACCAGCGACACGCTATCGCCACGTTGGTGCGGGATGTGCTGTTCGATCAGCAACTCGTCGTGCTCGGCGAAGAAAGTGGGGTGGGCGCGCAGGTAGGCGACCACCGCTTCGGCATCAAGCTCGGCGGACTGCTGGGGTAAAACCTGGGGCTGATCGGTCATGGCGGTTACTCGCTTAGAGACGAACCTGTCCTTCGTAGACGCGTACGGCCGGGCCGGTCATCAACACGGGCTTGCCGGGGCCGGCCCATTCGATGTGCAGGCGGCCACCTGGGAGGTCGAGGGACACCGGGGAGTCCATCCAGCCCTGGCTGATCGCTGCCACGGCCGCGGCGCAGGCACCGGTGCCACAGGCCTGGGTTTCACCCGCACCGCGTTCCCACACGCGCAGGTTGGCGCGGTGGCGGTCGATGACCTGGAGGAAGCCGGCATTCACCCGCTGCGGGAAGCGTGGGTGGTTTTCGATCTTCGGGCCCAGCTCATGCACGGGGGCAGTATGCACGTCATCGACGCGCAGCACGGCATGCGGGTTACCCATGGACACGGCGGCAATGGAATGCAGCTGGCCGTCGACTTCCAGTGGGTAGTTCGGTGCCTGCTCGTCGGCGACGAAGGGGATTTCGGCAGGGATGAAGCGCGGCGGGCCCATGTCGACACTCACCTGGCCGTCGTTCTGCACGTCCAGCACGATGATGCCGCTCTTGGTTTCCACACGAATGCGCTTTTTCGCGGTCAGGCGCTTGTCCAGCACGAAGCGGGCGAAGCAGCGCGCACCGTTGCCGCACTGCTCCACTTCGGAGCCGTCGGCGTTGAAAATGCGGTAGCGGAAGTCCACTTCCGGGTTGTTCGGCGCCTCGACGATCAGCAACTGGTCGAAGCCGATGCCGGTGTGGCGGTCACCCCATTGCTTGGCGTGCTTGGGCTGGATGTGCGCGTGCTGGCTGACCAGGTCGAGGACCATGAAGTCGTTGCCCAGCCCATGCATCTTGGTAAAACGCAGCAGCATGGGCTTACTCCGGCAGCAGGCTTTCGCCAGCGTACAGTTCGGCGATGGTCTCGCGGCGGCGTACTTCGAACGCCTGGTCGCCGTCGACCAGGATTTCAGCGCAACGGCCACGGGTGTTGTAGTTGGAGCTCATGACAAAACCATAGGCGCCCGCGGACTCCACGGCCAGCAAATCACCTTCGGCCAGGTTGAGTACGCGGTCCTTGCCGAGGAAGTCGCCGGTCTCGCAGATTGGGCCGACCAGGTCATAGGCACGGCCTTCGCCCGCGCGTGGCTTGACCGCGCTGACGCCCATCCAGGCCTGGTACAGGGCCGGGCGGATCAGGTCGTTCATTGCCGCATCGATGATGGCGAAGTCCTTGTGTTCGGTGTGCTTGAGGTATTCCACGCGGGTCAGCAGCACGCCGGCGTTGGCCACGATGTAGCGGCCCGGCTCGAACACCAGGGCCAGCTCGCGCTCGCCGACGCGCTCGCGGATGGCCTTGATGTAGTCGGCCACCAGCGGCGGCTGCTCATCGCGATAACGCACGCCGACACCGCCGCCCAGGTCCAGGTGGCGCAGGTGGATGCCGCATTCGGCCAGGCGGTCGACCAGCACCAGCAGGCGGTCGAGGGCATCGAGGAACGGCTCGACGGTGGTCAGCTGCGAGCCGATGTGGCAGTCGACACCGACCACTTCCAGGTTCGGCAACTGCGCGGCGCGCACGTAGATGGCCTCGGCATCGGCGATGGCGATGCCGAACTTGTTTTCTTTAAGGCCGGTGGAGATGTACGGGTGGGTGCCGGCGTCGACGTCCGGGTTGACCCGCAGCGACACCGGGGCAACCTTGCCCATCTCGGCGGCCACCACTTGCAGGCGCTCCAGCTCGTCGGTGGACTCGACGTTGAAGCAGTGCACGCCCACTTCCAGGGCGCGGCGCATGTCTTCGCGGGTTTTGCCCACGCCGGAGAACACCACGCGGTCGGCACGCCCGCCAGCGGCCAGCACACGCTCCAGTTCACCACCGGAGACGATGTCGAAACCTGCGCCCAGGCGTGCCAGCACGTTCAGTACGCCAAGGTTGGAGTTGGCCTTGACCGCGAAGCACACCAGGTGCTCGGCGCCTTGCAGGGCGTCGGTGTAGCTGCGGTACTGGGCCTCGATGTGGGCGCGCGAGTACACGTAGGTGGGGGTGCCATGGCGCTCGGCGATGGCCGACAGGGCCACGCCTTCCGCGAACAGCTCACCGTCGCGGTAGTTGAAAGCGTTCATCTGAAGTCCTTACTGCTCTGGCGTTTGCTCGGGCTGGAGAGGCTGCTCTTCTTGCGGCTGTACGGCCGGAGCGTGCTGGTGCTGATGCGACTTTTGGCTGCCTTTGCCGTCCTTGCCGTCTTCCGGCAGGTACAGGGGGCCTTTCTGACCGCAGGCCGAAACGAGGCAGGCAACCGCGACCAGCGCCGCGAGCGAGGAAATCAGGCGCTTCATGGGTGAAATCCTTAGAAAAATGCAGTATTGCGCCCGAGTATACCGAGCGACCGACGGCTTGCCTATGCAAGAGCCGGTCCGCCGGGCGGGCTATTCTTACCGCCTGCGAAGGCACTTGTGGGAGCGGGCTTGCCCGCGAAGAGGCCAGTGAAGGCAACGGCTAAACCTTTGCATTCGGCGGCAAGCGCCCGTATCTTGCCCGGCTTGCCTGTAAGCAGCCAATTTCGAGGTTCCTGCAATGAGTTTGAGTGAAGCGCGTTTCCATGATTTGGTCGACGCGACCCAACAGGCCCTGGAAGACCTGTTCGACGAGAGCGGCATGGACCTGGACATGGAGAACTCCGCTGGCGTCCTCACCGTCAAGTTCGAAGGCGGCGCCCAGCTGATCTTCAGCCGCCAGGAGCCGCTGCGCCAGCTGTGGCTGGCCGATCGTTCCGGTGGTTTCCACTTCGACTATGACGAAGACAGTGGCAAGTGGGTATGCGAGAAGAGCGAGGAGCTGCTGGGCGAAATGCTTGAGCGCATCGTCTGGGAGCGGGCCGGCGAGAAGCTGGACTTCGACGAGATCTGACATGAGCAGCGCCCAGCCCCGGCCGCCCAAGCCGCTTTACAGCAACGTCAGCCCCGCCGTGCCATCGCCGTGCATCAGCGTTTGCCGGCTGGACGAACAGCGGGTATGCACCGGTTGCCACCGGCATGTGGAGCACATTCGCGAATGGCGCTCGGCCGATGACGAGCGGCGCCGGCAGATCTGCCGTGAAGCCCAGGCCCTGCGCGACCAGGCTAAGGCACACGGATAGCAGGGGCTTGAGTATTTACCCGGCTGTGGTAGTGTCGGGTTCTGCGTCGGTGACGCCAAAGTCTTCACAAACCCCGCCCTTGGGCGGGGTTTTGCTTTATCTGTACATTGAAAACCGCCTGTTCAAAGGAGCCTGACTGGATCATGAGCACCAAGCCTTCCCTCATCCTCACCCGATTGGACGTACAGCGTCTGGAGCGTCTGATCGACAGCCTCGACGAGAGTACGCCGGGTGTGCTCGCCCTGCAGGACGAGCTGGACCGCGCCGAGCAGGTGGTCGGTCACGAGGAAGTGCCGGCGGGCGTGGTGACCATGAACTCGCGCGTGCACTGCCGTGAGGAAGCCAGTGGCAAGGACTATCACCTGACCCTGGTGTACCCGAAGGATGCCGGGCCGGAAGGCAAGGTCTCGATCCTGGCGCCGATTGGTTGCGCCTTGCTGGGGCTGTCGGTGGGTGAGCAGATCGACTGGCCGGCACCGGGGGGCAAGACCCTCAAGCTGAAGCTGCTGGAAGTCGAGTACCAGCCGGAAGCCGCGGGCGATTTCGACCTGTAAGACTTTGGGGTCGCTTTGCGGCCTTGTGTTGCGAAAGGGGCGCAAAGCGCCCCCGACCATTCAGGATCCCTCCGCCAACACCTGCTCCAACCCCTCGTTCAAAGCCTGCTCCAGCACCCGCTTGTAGCTCAGGTACAGCTGCGTCGCCCCCAGCCGGTCATCCAGCAGCTCGGACAAATCCAGGTCGGTGATATAGCACCGGTACTGCCCGGCCCCACGCCGCTGGCCAATGATCTGCCGGGCCACCACCGCATATAGCTGCGCACCATGCTCCAGCTCGGAAAACTCCTGCTGGTCGCAGTACAGCGTCACATGCGCAGCACCCGCCACACCGGCCTGGATAATGGCCTGCACTTCATAGTAAGGCTGGTCGCTACCCTCGAGTGGGGCCAGGCGTGGCTCGATGCTGCGTGCCTTGCCTGGGCCGGATGGCAGCAGCTGCGCGTAGTGGATCTCCAGCGAAGCCGGCCGCAGGTTATCCAGCGGTAGCCGGGCATCGCGGCGCATCACCACCGAGCGTAAAAAGCGCTGCAGCGGCAGCAGCAGGTGGGCTTCGTCATGCAGCGGCAGGCGTTGCTGCCACAGGGCGTTGTATTCATCCAGTACATACAGCTCGGCCCAGCTGCCCTGCAGGCGGTAGTACACCTGGATGCAGGCCGGCCGGCCTTGCTCCAGCACCAGGCGCAGGTCGTGGTCCAGCAGCGCGTTGGCATCCAGGTAAAGCGGGCTGTAGCTGCTGCGTTCTTCGCCCAGGTAAGCCAGCAGCGCCTCATGCTCGGCCAGGGTGGTCAGGCCGACATGCTCTGGCAGCAACTCCAGCACATGGGTGTGCTGGGCCACCTGCAGCAGGTAGCGGTGGTTCAGGCCCTGGTCGAGCAGCAGCTGCACGGTGTCGAAAATCTCCTCCACGCGCTGGCCGATGGCCTGGGCACGGCTTTGGCAGAAGCAGCGCACCCGCACCCGAGGCCGGTGGCCACGCAACACCGGGCTGTTGAGGAAGTCGCGCAGGCAGCGCACCAGCGCGTGTTCGCCGTCATAGCGCTGGACCAGCACCTCGTTCCAGCTATTGAGGGTGACCTGGTCCAGGGTCAGCACCAGGTTCTCGCGCACGCCTGCGTAGCTCAACGAGTCGGTGCGTTCGGTAGTCATCTGGATGTTCAAGTCGCGGTGGTGGCGCAGCGGGTCGATGGCAACGTTGACCAGCAGCAGCACCTCGTCGGCAACGCTGGGTTGCAGCAGGCGCACTTCGCTGACTGTCGGCAAGGGCAGGGGGATGCTTTGCTGCAGGCAGCCCACCAGGTTGAACAGCTCGTATTCGCTGAGGTCACTGACGCCCGGGTGCAGTGCCATGCGGGTGCTGCTGTCGATCACGCCGTTGCGATGGGCCCAGGCCAGTAATTCAAGCAGTTCGCGGCAACGCTTTATCGGGCTGAAGTGTTGCACTTCCTGGGTGCCGAGGTTGCCGGCGTACAGCTCCCAGTGGTAGCTGCCGGGTTCCTTGCGGTTGCCGGCCTGGGCCAGGGTCAGGGTACCTTCGGCAAGGTCCGGGGCGATGCCGGGGTTGATCACTTCGACCTTGCCGGCGCGGCGCTCGAAGGCCGCGTACAGGCGCCGGCCCAGTACATTGAGGTCGCGCTGATCGGCGCGGCTGCTGGCGTTTTGCGTGCGGGCGAACTGGCTGAGGAAGCGGTAGCTGTGGTTCAGCTCGGCCACCAGCTCGCGGCGCTCGACGGCCACCTGCAGCACTTTCCACTGGCTGCGGCTGTCCAGCAGGGCCAGCTGGCGCTCGTCCCAGCCCCATTCGTCGGCCAGGCGCTGCAGCAGCCGGCGTTGCCAGCCATTGGCGCGGTTTTGCTCGCTGAGCTTCTTGCTCACCTTCAGGTACAGGCTGCGGCGTACCAGCTCCAGGCGCGCGGTCTCGCCACGTTGCAGCAGGTAGCGTTCGATGCGCCGGTAGACCATCACGTAAGGGTCCAGCTCGTCGAGGTCCAGCTGGTTGGCGAACACCGCCTGCTTGTAGTCCAGGCTCAGGCAGCGCACGGCGGGGTACTCGCTGGCGTAGGCTTCGGTCAGCAGCAACTTGAGCAGCGACTTGTAGGGCGAATCGATACCTTTGAACAGCTGCCACAGGCCGGCACCGACGAATTCGCCGGGTGGAATGTGCGCCAGGTTGCCGAGGTCGAGGGCATCCTGGCTACGGATGAAGCGCTTGGACAGCAGGGTCTGGGTGTAGGCGTGGTAATTGTGTTCCTGGTAAACCGGCACCAGCCACCACAGCGGCGTGCGCCCGGCCAGCCAAAGGGTGGTGCGGTAGAACTCATCCAGCAGCAGGTAGTGCTGAGTGGTGCCGCAGTCGTCGGACCCAAGCTGGCCATCGCGTTGGCCTTGGGCGAAACCTTGGGTGTCGATCAGGAAGAAGTGCGCCTCGGCGCCCAGGCTTTCTGCCCAGGCCTCAAGTAGCTGGCATTTGCGGCGCAGTTCACCTAGCAGCTCGTCGGCCAGGCCGGGCGCGTGGCACACCCACAGGTCCATGTCGCTATGCTCGGCCTGGGCCAGCGAGCCCAGGCTGCCCATCAGGAACAGGCCGTGGATTGGGCGCGGCGGGTTGCCATGGCGGGGCTTGCAGGTGAACGAGCGTGCCAGGCGCTGGGCCTCGACCACCAGTTCGGCGCTTGGCTCGTAACCCGATACGCCAGCCGGGGTGCTGCCCGAGACATAGCCTGGCAACAGCGGGTGGTTGACATGGAACAGCAGCGGCAGCAGCGTCAGCACTTGTTGCTGGCGGGTCGACAGGCCCTCCATTGCGCGTTGCAACCGCCCCTGGTTGAGTTGCAGGAAGCGTGCACGCAATGTCGCCAGGACCTTGCGGTCGATGCCTTCGTCCAGGTCTGGGCGGATTTCGTGGGGGTGGTTCATTGCGCACTCGGGCAGGCCTGTGGAGCTGTGGCGAGTTTAACCTGAGTGGCGGGGTCGGATAAGCGATAATTGGAATGTTGACGCCATTTTCCCAGCGCTTTCGCGAGGCTGCTCCAGCTTTCGTTGTGCATCAGGCATGATGGGCGCCTTGACCTGATTGTGAGGTTTTCCGATGCGTGTATGGATCGATGCCGACGCTTGCCCCAAGGCGGCCAAGGATCTGATCGTCAAGTTCGCCCTCAAGCGCAAGTTCGAGGTGGTGATGGTGGCGGGCCAGGCTGTGGCCAAACCGGCGTTCTCGATCGTGCGCCTGATCGTGGTGCCCAGTGGCATGGATGCGGCCGATGATTACCTGGTCGAGCACGCCGTGCCCGGCGAGCTGGTGATCTGCAGTGACGTGCCGTTGGCCGACCGCCTGGTGAAAAAAGGCGTGGCGGCGCTGGACCCGCGCGGGCGCGAGTTTGACGAGCGCAACATGGGCGACCGCCTGGCGGCGCGCAACCTGTTCACCGAACTGCGCGAGCAGGGCCAGGTGGGGGGAGGGCAGGCGTCCTATGGTGAACGCGATAAGCAGGCGTTTGCCAATGCGCTGGACCGGATCATTGCCCGTCTCTCCAAACCCTGAGGGATAGCGCGGTCCTTGTGGGAGCGGCCTTGTGTCGCGATAGGGCCGCAAAGCGGCCCCGGCAATTTATGCGGCAAAGCTGCTATCCCGGGGCCGCGCTGCGGCCCTATCGC